>JBPOFV010000161.1:0-5429 GCA_051252335.1 Marinicella sp.
ATTTTAGACTTATCAAAGATCGAGGCAGGGAAAATTGACATCAATTTAGCGGCTTTTAATCCGCGTGAATATTTTGAAGATGTGGCTCAAATTTTTTCAATCAACATGCAAAAAAAGGGTTTGCAATTGTATTTAGACATACATGAATCAGTGCCAGAAACATTGGTATTGGACGCCAGTCATTTACGCCAAGTTATCTATAATTTGTTGGGCAATGCCATTAAATTCAGTGAAATGGGTCGAATTGATTTAAACATCAGCACCTTTAATAAACTGGATAATCACACTGGTATAAAAATCAGTGTTAAAGACCAAGGTGTAGGTATTCCTAAAGCAGAGCATGAAAAAATATTTCAAGCTTTTGAGCAACAAAAAAACCAAGACAAGAATAAATATGCAGGTACTGGTTTGGGGTTGGCCATCAGTAAAAGATTGGTTGAACAAATGGGCGGTGAAATTCATGTTGAAAGTGAATTAAATAAAGGCGCGACATTTGTGATCAATTTTGGGCGGGTGGCATTCAATGACGAAACTATTTTGCTTGATGATGCGGATCGTATGCCCAAAATGCAAGCTGCACAATATAAGTTCAACAAAGCATGTATTCTGGTTGCTGATGACAATTATCACAACCGGGCATTGATAGCAGAACATTTTGCTGATTCTGAGATATCCACCATTCATGCAGAGAATGGGTTTGATGCGGTAAATTGTATGGATAAACACTCGGTTGATTTGATATTAATGGATATCAGGATGCCAGTAATGGATGGCTATGAGGCGGCGCAAAAAATTAAAATAAACTACCCTGATGTACCCATTTTGGCATTAACCGCATCGGTATTGAGAGAAGATCACGAACGAATTCAGGCGGGCCGGTTTGACGGCTTTTTACCGAAGCCAATCATCAAAGCCAGGCTGTTTGAAATGGTTGGTCGATTCATTAATTTTGAAGTTTTGGCATTACAAACACAAGAATTTGGAGAAGTTGAAGTTCTGAACCAAGAGCAACTAAAGGCACTACCAGATTTAATGTCTTTTCTCAAAGGCCCTGTTTTTAAATCATGGGAGCTGGCGCAATCGACCCAAAAGATAAATTCTGTTAAATCCTTTGTCGCCATGCTTGAAAGCGCTCAAGAAAGAGTCAGTTTAATTGTCATCGAGAATTATATACATGATTTGAAACAAAATATTGAAGCTTTCAATATTGTTGGCATTGACCAAAACTTGAAACAATTTAAGAATAAGCTAAAATTTATCAATGAACTTATTGAGTCGGGTTGGAAACATGCATAAAACCGCTTTAATCATTTGGATGGTTGTTTTTCTTTTGGTCTTGGTTTGGTCGGCGGTTGATCCACATGATCAGCTGACTTGGTTTTTAGAAGTGTTGCCAGCTTTGATTGGTGCTGTGGTCATTTTGTATTGCTACTTTAAGCAGATTCCTTTAACGCCGCTGTTAGTTATACTGGTTTTGCTGCACTGTGTGATATTAATGATCGGTGGGCATTACACCTATGCTTTGGTGCCAGGATTTGATGGATTTATGAGTACAGTTTGGCCTGATCGCAATAATTATGACAAGTTAGGTCATTTTGCTCAAGGCTTTGTGCCAGCCATCATTTGTCGTGAAGTGGTGATCAGGCAAGCCGTGTTTAATTCAATTTGGTGGCGACGCTTCTTTGTGGTTTGTTTTTGCTTGGCGTTTTCAGCTTTTTACGAGCTTATTGAATGGTGGGTGGCGTTATTGAGTGGTGAGGATGCTGATGCATTTTTAGGTTCTCAAGGATATGTTTGGGACACTCAATCGGACATGTTTTTGGCCTTGATTGGCAGCGTTGTTGCTTTGATCTTGCTCAGTCTTTTTCATGATAAACAATTAAATAATATGGAATCAATATGATACAAATTTTAATCCCTGTGTTTTTACAAGTCATGCTTACATTTGGTATCTTGTTTGTTTTAGGTATTTTGCGTTATCTCAGTGTGGGGAAACGTACGGTGCACCCTAAAGATTATGTGTTGATGACCGGGCAAGATCAATGGCCAGTTATGATCCAAAAATTAGGGCGCTCTTTTCACAATCAGTTAGAAGTGCCGATCTTGTTTTATGTGTTGGCTGTCTTGATTTTAGTGACAGGTATTGAATCGCCACAGCTATTAACCATGGCATGGGTCTATGTTGGCTTACGGTATTTGCATGCCTTGATTCATATCAGTTATAACAAGGTCATTCATCGTTTTGGTGTATTCATAATATCTTGCGGCTGGTTAATAGCGATGTGGATTATGTTTATACTGGAGGCCAAACCGCTGCTCTGATGAATTGGTATATGGTTTTAGTTATTTAAAATATCATTGATCAATGCTTGTCGCATGAGCACTCCATTACTGACTTGATCAAGAATCACAGATTGAGGCCCATCGGCTACGGTGCTTGAAATTTCCACACCTCTGTTCATCGGTCCTGGGTGCATCACGATGGCGTTAGGTTTGGCGAGCTTGAGGTTGTTGCTGTTTAAACCATAGTGCTGGTGCCAATCTGCGAAGTCGATATCAATGTCAGCACCTAAGCGTTCTTTTTGAATGCGCAGCATCACTATGACATCACTATCGGCAATGGCTTCGTTCATGCTTTCGGACTTAATTTGTGCTATCTCATTCGGCAATAAAGAGTCAGGGGCATACAAATGCAAGTTTGAATTTCCCATAATAGTAAGACCTTCGATCAATGAATTAGCAACCCTTGAATGTTTGATGTCACCAATTAGAGTTACTTTCAAATTCTCGAATGTCTTTTTGTGTTGGTATATGGTGAATAAATCTAATAAACCCTGGGTGGGGTGTTGGTTGGTGCCATCTCCAGCATTGATCATGTGAGTGCTGTTATTGAGCCATTCGACCATTTCTTCATGAATGTGGTTTTGTTGGTGTCTGACTATAAACAAATCAGGGTGCATGGCATCCAGCGTCAGCATGGTATCGCGCAAGCTCTCTCCTTTTTGAGTTGATGAATGAGCAATGTTTAGGGCGGTTATATCAACACCTAATCTTTGACACGCAAGCTGAAATGAAGTCAAAGTCCTGGTGGAGTTTTCAAAAAACAAAGCCACGGCTGACTTCCCATGATGTAGTTTTTTGCTGTCTTGTAAATTCAAACGACTGAGTTTTTCAGCCGATTCCATGAGATTTTCTATATCAGATTTTGACAATGATTTTATGTCTAATAGATGCTTCATATGGGGTTTGTTTGGTCTAACCATGATTGTAAAATAATCTGTGCAGCCATGGCGTCAATTTGCGACTTACCTTTGGCTTTACTGAGATTGGCTTGTCGTTGACTTTGGAATTGGCGTTCAGCTTCATAGGATGTTAAACGTTCATCAATAAAGTGAACGGGTAATTCTGTTTGTTGTTTGACCTTTTTAGCAAAATTCTTAACTTGTCGAGTGATTTCTTGTTCTTCACCAGCCATATCAAGTGGCAATCCGATGATGATTTGTGAGATATTCCATTCAGATATCACGTTTTTCAAGTCTGGCCAAAATTGTTTGTTGTTGGGTAGCGTATTTAATCGATTGGCTACCCGAGTTAATGTTTGTCCAACTGCCAAGCCAATGCGTTTTTGACCAAAGTCAACGCCGAGAATAAAATCAGGCATGCCCCACATCACCACTGAGTTGATGCGCTTCAATACCCATTAATGCCAGCGCCATGTTCCATTTATCTTGGGAGTGATCAAAAACCAAATGGTCTTCACTGGGAGCTATAAGCCAAGCATTTTCTGCAATTTCTTGTTCCAACTGACCACCATCCCAAGTTGCACATCCCAATGCCATCAACCATGGATGCTCAAATTGATCATAAGCAATGGCTTTGATGATGTCTTTCGATGTGGTTAACGAGATTGAGCTTGATATATCAATAGAGCTATCAAATTCTTTTTTAGATTGATGCAAGATAAAGCCACACTGCGTATTAACAGGGCCTCCTTCATAAATCGCTTGTGTTTCGTCATGAGTTGATAAGTTCATTTGCAAGCTTTCTAAAATATCATTGAAACTGACTTCACTGTGCAAATTGAGATTTATACCTAATGCACCATGTTCATTGTGTTCACAAATCAATATGACTGCTTTTTCAAAGCGTTTATCTTGCATGTCTGGAGTTGCAATAAGCAGTTGGTTGGTCAGATTCATGTGTGAATTTTAACTGATTTTGGCCTCAAAGATTAACAGTACATAGAAAATAATTTTGGACCCAATAATCCCTATCAGTAAATGGGATGTTATTTACGCAAGCTAAAGTAGGCTTAATGTGATGTGTTCAGGACCAAGTGAGAAAATTAAATAGGTAGTTTTATTTTTCTCGCAATAGGTGGCCAGGCAAAAATTGCCAGGTTCTGGTTATGTATAAAACATCCACTTGTTCTTTGGTCTGAGGTAATGGATCAAAGGGTTGAGCCAGTTCAACAATGTGCTTGGCTGCCTGATCTAAGAACTTGTAATCTGATGCTTTGATGATTTTGATTTCGAAAATGCTCCCGTCTCGATTGATCCCAACTGATAGCATGACATTGCCAATGAATGATTTTTGTTTGGCTTGTTCTGGGTAGTTCAAATCTCCGGTGCGTTCAATCTTTCTTACCCAGTCATTGATATAAGGTGCAAACTCATACGCTTTGGTGTTACTGGAAATGTATTTGTTGCGAGGTTTTTTGGCATACTTTTCGATTTTCTTAGCCAACTCATCTTGTATTTTTGCCAACCTTTGTTCTTTGGTTAATTGTTGATCGTCAGCATCAAAGTTTTTCTTGTCCTTTTCGTCTTGTGGTTTTTTAATCTTTTGATCGGCCTGTACTTGAGTGATTAACTGTGCTTCGGTTTGTTTGGTTTGTTTCTTTTGTTGTTTCTCGGTGTGCTGCTTAGCTTGTCCTTCAGCAATGGGAGAGGTTGCACTGAATGGATTGGTTGGTCGGCTTTTTTTATCTTGATTGCCACCGCCTATTTGGTTGTTCTGCGAAAGATAGTCAGCCTCATCAGGTGTTTGTATATTCGACTTTTTAGATAAAATGACATCCATGCTATGTACCACATCTGGATTGCGATCACTGCGGCTGAACGAAACTCCCAAAATAACAACTGACAGAGATAAAATGGCCAAAGTGAATGTCATCACGTTTTTATCTTTATGCGTTATTTTTGGCCTCATAAAATCTCTTGTTCAATACAGTCAAATAAATCGCCAGCAATGTCTAAGTCATAGATCTCATCTAACTCCCTGATGCAGGTGGGGCTGGTGACGTTAACTTCTGTCAAGTAATCGCCAATCACATCGATTCCGGCAAACACAATGCCCATGGCTTTCAGTTTTGGTCCAACAATTTCTGCAATTCGCCAATCATTCGCAGATAAGGGGACACCTTTTCC
>JBPOFV010000162.1:0-5428 GCA_051252335.1 Marinicella sp.
CACTTATTGCTTGGGTGGTTTCGATGTGATGCAAAAACTGGCTGATCCAGTCTTGAAGCATTGTACCTATTGTGGCAGCCCGATCAAAAAAATCATCACCTCTGTCAATCTCAACACAGGCACCACAGGTTCTCCCAACTCAACCTTGAGCGAAAAAAACATTGCCAAGAATGACTTCACTCAATATCGCAAGGTTGGAAAAGGCCAGTATGAAAAAACCGCTGGCAAAGGTCCTGACACCATTTCTTCTGAAGATTAATCTTACCGAGATACGCTTTTCACAAATTCTTGACGGAATTCTGATAAAATCTTTGGTTTTTTAATCATCAGAGAGGATCCATGAAAAAATTATTAATGATGGCTTTTGCCGGCTCAATGGCTTTTGCTGCCAGTGCAGATGATCACCAACAAACCACTGCAGACATGATCAAGGAGGCCATGAAATCAGAGTTGAGAACGGAAGCAGAAATGGACCGTGACCGCAACAGAAGACCTGTTCAAACCCTTGAGTTCCTTGGTTTTAAACACGACATGAAAGTGGTTGAATTAATTCCAGGTGGCGGCTGGTACACCAAAATTTTAGCCCCTGTTTTGCAAGAAGATGGTGAATTGATTGTGGCCTTAGGCACTGGTCGAGTCAGTAAGCTGATTGAAGAAAATGAATCTCTGTCAGATGTTAAAGTGGGTGCTGAAGACGCCAACATGTATCGCAAAGATGGCGCTCGTTTTTACTCAGTGGAAAATGCCGAAATTGGCGTTAAAAATGCTGACATGGTTTTAACTTTCAGAAACTACCATAATTTTGCTGAAGATGGTCGTATCGCCATGAATGAAGCGGCTTGGGATGCCTTAAAAATGGGCGGTATTTATGGTGTAGTTGACCACACCAGACGACACATGGAAGGCGACAATAATGAGAACAGACGTCGTTTCGACCCTGTTAGAGCCATCTTAGAAATTCAGGCTGCTGGATTTGAATTGGTCGATTTCAGTGATTTACATTACCGCGCAGACGATGAACTGGAATATGAAGTGGGTCGAAAAACTGTGACGGGTAATACCGATCGTTGGACACTGAAGTTCAAAAAAGTTAAGAAGTAAACATTATCAAGCATAAAAAAAGGCCATGTATTCATGGCCTTTTTGCTGCCCTATTGATGCGATTCATGCCCCTTCAGAAAAAGTATTGCACGAGTCATAACTACCTGTTTGTAAACCTCGTTTTAACCACTTAACCCTTTGTTCAGATGAACCATGAGTAAAGCCTTCGACGTTAACTTTTCGTCCAGCTCTTGACTGAATGGTGTCATCTCCAATAGAGGCTGCAGCTCTTAAGCCTTCTTCAATATCACCTGGTTCTAACATGTTTTGTTGTTGATTGGCATGATGCGCCCAAACGCCGGCTAAACAATCAGCCTGCAATTCCATTAATACAGACAATTGATTCACTTCAACCTTAGAGTTGGCCTGTTGTTGCCATTGCCTGACTTGCCTTTCTGTTCCTGTGATGTTTTGAATGTGATGTCCAACTTCATGGCCAATCACATATGCTCGTGCAAAATCACCCGGTGCTCCCATGCGCTCAAGTTGTCTGAAAAACCCTAGGGACAAATACACCGTATCATCACCAGGACAATAAAACGGACCAATCGCTTCAGAATTGATACCACAACGTGACTGAACCTGACCATCAAACAAGACCATTTTAGGGGGCTTATATTGTTGACCCGAACGACTGAAAATCTGGGTCCACATATCTTCAGTTGATGTGAAAATTACATTTGAAAAATCAGCACTTTCTTTTTCGGCGGCTGATCGTTGTTTAGGTATTTGTACTTGTTGTTGGCTCGAACCTCCACCTTGTTGCATCATTCCACCAAGCAATGACAGTGGGTTTTGTCCAGTAACCACAGCATAAATCAAGGCAATGATAATCATCCCGCCTGATAGTTTGGCTCCACCTCGAACTACACTTCCCTGCCCTCTGCGATCTTCGACACGATTACCTCTTCTTTGACTTTTCCAACGCATATTTGAAAACCTGTACTGTTAAAGCCAATAAGTATAACTCAAATATATACCTGTTTATTTCACTTCATAGTTAAATTTTGTAAACGCCAAGAAAAGTGCCATCAATGCCAAGCTATATAACGCCAATTGATGATTGACCACATCACTCAGAGTACCGCCAAAGTACATCAGTTGATGTAAGGCATCCATAACCCAACCAGTGGGTAAAAACATGGCCAGTTTTTGCATCCATTCAGGAGCCACCTCAATCGGCCACCAGCAGCCACCGAGCGCAGCTAAGAGCATAGATACGATGACTGGAATGCCATTGATTTGGCCTTCATTTTTCGCCAACGAGCCCATCAGAATTGAAAAGCCTGCACATGCAGCTGCCCAACTCAATAACAGAATAAAGATCATCAGCCAATGTTCGCCCCAATGTATACTGAATAACAAGGAACCCATCAGCATCCCGTAAATCAATTGACAAGACGCCAACATCCATTTACCCAGCCATTTACCAAAAATCAATTGTTTCCGGCTGATCGGTGCTGCAGACAATCGTTTCAACACGCCGGTTTTTCGTTCTAAAAATAAAGTCAGTGCCCCACTGGTTAGGGCAATCATCATGATAAACATCACCAAAATTCCGGGAACGGCTTGCTTAAAACCTGATGGGATTTCCTCTTGATGACCAGCTGTTTTCACAGCCAACTCAATCATTCGCGGCATGTCATTGGCGACACTGAATTCCAATGCTTCCCAGTTCTGGGGTTTTACTTTCTTCAGTACCAACACATCTCCCAACATTTGGTAAATAGCTTTATTGAGCTTGAATTGATGGAAGTCTCCCCCCATGCCATCTTCCTCCACTGAAAATCTTATTTCCACTTGTTTGCCAGCAGCCATCAGGCTCTTTAAATCATTGGGTATCCATAGTTGTCGATTGTAATCATTAAAGGTCCATTTATCTTTGTAAAGAGGTTGCTGTGTACTGAATACTCGCAAGGCATAATCTTCGACTTCAAGTCGATGTTGTAATTGAGCAAAGACAGGATCACTGAGCTCACCCTCATACCAAACAGCTAAAGTGCTTTTGCTGCCAGATCCGCCGCCAAAACTTTGTGTCGTGGTGCCAATGAAGGCAAAAAACACCAGTGGCATAATAAATAACCACACCAAAACCGTCTTGTCTTTCAATGTGTATAAAAAGTCTTTGTGTGCAATCAACCAAATATTTTTCATCTCAATCCCCTTTATACTTTCTGAATCATTTTTTTGATCAACAGGCGGTTAATCACCCATAACACCAACAACATGGTTAATCCCAATAACAATGGAATCAGCAATGCATCAAACAATGGTTCTTGTCGCAACATCCAATCTTTCAAGCCTTTGAGTAAAAACCCATTGGGTAAAAACTGACCTATCCCCGCTAACCATGGTGGCATACTCTCCATAGGGAAAAAGCTTCCTCCCAGCATCAACAAGGGAAAAGTGGTGGCATTGATGGTTATATTGGCTGTTCTGGAATTTGGCATCAACAACGACAGTGCAGAAAATAACATATAAATGACCAAGCCTGAAAATACCAGCCAAATGACTAACAACGGTAATTTTTGCCAGGGTAAATTAAAGTACCAACTACTCAATCCCGCCAAAATTGATACCATCAGCGCAAAGATTGCCGCTGCGGCCAGCACCTGACCATTGAAATAGGCACCCAGTGCTGCAGGGGTAGAAGATAAACGTGGGATAACACCATTATTGGCATCATCCCAAATTGAAACGGCCAACGAATTGCCTGAAAAAATCAAGGCCATAAAAATAGCTCCAGGGAACATCAACATTCCAAATGTTATGTTTTGTTGATCTTCATTGGCTTCCTCCACAACCTGTTGCATTAACTTGATCTGAGGCGGGAAAACAGTTTCTTCGAGGTTTTCAATTTGTTGCTTAATACCTAAAGTCAAAACCACCAAATCCGCATCATTAAACTTTTGCTGCGTCAGCATCGGTTTGAGTACCGCCAATTCATCGGCAAAGAGAATTTGCACATAAGTGGCTGCATCAACCAGCAGTTTCATGGATGTTTCTACCATTTGCGGTAAAATATTTTGCGCTGGATTTTTCACCAAATGAATTTTGGTGCTTTGATTGTCCAGAAAAGCATCCCCAAACCCTGAATCAATGGTAATCCAAGCACTGGCCTCACCTTGATCCATCATGGCTGTCCCTTCCACTTCAGTGACTTGTTTCACGGTGAATATTTCAGCCAAAGGTCCTTGATTGAAACTTCCGGCTAAAAATTGTGAAATGGTAGAATCATCATGGTCTGTGATTAAGAGCTTGCCGGTTAATTTGCCACTGCCTGTTCCTGCAATTAAACTCATTAAAAACACTATTATGATTGGAATGGCCAGCCAAGAAATTAAACCCCATTTTTCCCGAATAACACGTTTGATACGTAATCCAGCAACTGTTATAGGCATGTTCATGGCTTAATCCCTCAGTTCACGGCCAGTCAGTTTAATAAATAAGCTTTCTAAATTAGCCTGTTGGACGGCAGTTTGTTTGACTTCACCGGAATCAAATTGGGCCAATATCGCTGATAACTGGGAAGCTGCATTTTCAGCCATAAACCTAACCGAATGATCCTGCCACTCCAGTAACTCAAACCCTGACACTGTATCTTGTATGACAGAAGAGTCTTTTTTCGTAAAGTCACCTTGCAAAGTAATCAGGTCCTTTTCACCCATCTGGCTGCGCAATTCATCCACGGTGCCCAGTGCAATGATCTGACCATTGTCAATGATCGCAATCCGATCACACAATCGTTCTGCTTCCTCCATATAATGGGTGGTGTACAACACTGCTGTGCCTTGGCTTTTCAAGGCCTCAACTGCTGCCAACAAATGTTCCCTGGATTGAGGATCAACTCCGACTGTAGGTTCATCCAATAACAAGGCTTTGGGTTCGTGTAAAATTGCACAAGCAAAATTCAAGCGACGCTTCATCCCACCTGAATAGGTGTTAACCAAATCTTTGGCACGTGAATCTAAACCCACTTGTTTCAATACTGTGCTGATTCGATCATTAAGTTTTGGTCCTGATAGGCCATATGCCTGACCCCAGAAATTTAAATTTTCCCAGCCATTTAAATCTTCGTATAATGCCAGGTCTTGTGGCACCAAACCCAGTGAAGATTTGGCCTTGATGGAATCACTCAACACGGAATGTTGGTTGATATACACTTCACCTAAGGAAGGTTTTAACAAGCCGGAAATACAATTTATGGTGGTTGATTTACCGGCACCATTAGGACCTAAGAGTCCAAAAATTTCACCCGCATTCACTTCAAAACTGATGTTTTCTGCAGCGGTAAACTGGCCGTAACTTTTGGTCAGCGCATCTATTT
>JBPOFV010000163.1:0-5427 GCA_051252335.1 Marinicella sp.
CTGTGGGTGTTCAACCAGACAAATTGAACTTTTGTCTGATTATACTGCCAGAGGGGTTGAATTAATGATATAGGTCAATCGTCATCAATACAAGCCTCAGTATCTTAAACTGAGACTCAGTTAATGAATATTGGTTGCATATTTTTGTTATAATTGCCTGCTTTGGTTGATCTGCTTGATTAATCATGTCATGTAAATTGCTAATAAATTGGAGAAATTGAATGAAAAAATTAGCCATTGCCTTTGGAGTTACTGGGGCTTTATTGAGTGCCACTGCTTGGGCAGAAATGGATACTGAAAACGGTCAAATCAATTACAAAATTGGTTCTGATGTTGGTAAGTATTTAAATGATTCACAGCTTGAGTTTGATAAAGATTCATTTTTAACTGGATTAGAAGATGGGTTAGCAGGAAGAGATTTGCGTTTGACTGCTGAAGAATTGACCAATATTCGAGGCGTGATTCAGAAGAAACTTCAAGAAGTTCAAAAAGCCAAGAGAGAGCAAATGATGGCTGAGCTTGAAGTTAAAAAAGTTGAGAATGCCGAAAAAGGCGCCGCCTTTATGAAAGAAAAAGCAGCGAAAGAAGGCGTGATGAGTACCGAATCAGGTATGTTGTACGAAGTTTTACAACAAGGAGAAGGTGCCAAGCCAGCTTCTGCCACGGCAACTGTAGTGGTTCATTACACAGGTTCATTGATTGATGGGACTAAATTTGACAGTTCAGTTGATCGCGGGCAGCCTGCCACTTTCGGTTTAAACCAAGTCATCAAAGGATGGACAGAAGGCTTGCAATTGATGAACACAGGTTCAAAATACAGATTCTACATTCCACCTGAGTTGGCGTATGGATCTGATGCCAAGCCAGGCGGATTGATCGGACCTAACAGTACATTGATTTTTGATGTTGAGTTAATTGAAATAAAATAATTAGCCAGCATTTAGTACCATAAAAAAGCCCCAGTCGGGGCTTTTTTTGTGCCATAAAGTGAGGCAGTAAATCAATCGAAATTAACTGGGTCAATATCAGTGAACCATTGAACTGTTTGACCTTGTTGGTTTTTCTGGTTGTCCGGATGTACTTTTATTCGGTGAAGCATGAGGTGTAAAGATTTGCGATCATTGCTGTTAATGATGATTTGCATGCGAAAAAGTTTTTGTCTTTTTTGCATGGGTGCGGGCAGTGGGCCCAGTACACTCATGTCTTCATGTTCGCCCATGCGATCAACCAAGTCCTGAAGAAATCGATCCAATATCATTTCATTCTTATGTTGTCCCCTGATGATGGCCATATGAGTGAATGGTGGAAACCCCATGGCTTTTCTTTCGGTCAGTTGTTGGTGGGCAAATGTTTCATAATTTTGTTTGAACAATGTCTGAAAGAAGTCATGCTCAGGAAATTGAGTTTGAATGATCACATCACCTTTGGTTTTGGCTCGCCCTGCGCGCCCTGATACTTGCGTTAACAATTGGGCTAAATACTCGGTTGCTCTGAAATCAGTTGAGAAAAAACTGTTATCCACATTGACCACCACCACCAAAGACAGCAAAGGAAAGTCGTGACCTTTTGATAACATTTGGGTGCCCACAATGATGCAAGGATTGCCAGACCTAACCACCTCCAAGTTTTTTTGCCATTGGGCAGGTGTTTTCACTGAATCACGATCGAACCTAACCAAGTCATATTGCGAAAACTTGTCTTGTAATCCAGCCGCAATTTTTTCTGTGCCCACACCCATGGTTTCAACTTCTTGAGAGCCGCATTGGGGGCAAAACTCAGGCAGACTGTATCGTTTTTCACAATGATGACATTTCAACAGTCCCAGGTGCTTGTGATAAGTTAGATAAGCATCACAATCATCACATTCGGCCACCCAGCTACATTCATGGCAAATCAACTTATGTGACCAGCCGCGTCGATTGAGAAACACCAAAACTTGGTTGCCATCTGCTAAATGTGAGTCAATGCTACTGATTGTCTGACTTGATAAACCTTTGTGTAACTTTTTGGATTCAGCGTTCTGCAGTGTCAAACTCGGCATGGGATTTTGGTTGGTTCGGCTGCGTAGTTTTAACCAAAGATATTTACCATTTATGGCGTGATTTAAGGTTTCAAAACTGGGTGTTGCTGAGCCTAAAAGCACGGGGATGTGGTGAATTTTACCGCGCAAAACAGCCAAGTCACGCGCTGAATAGCGCAAGCCTTCTTGCTGTTTATAGCTCAAGTCATGTTCTTCATCAACCAAGATGGCACCTAGGTTTTTAAAGGGTGTAAAGATTCCTGAACGGGTGGAAACCACAACATCTACCAGGCCTCTGGCGGTGTGATGCCAAACTCTGGCACGTGCGCCATCGGAGAGACCGGAATGTAAGATGGCCATTTGCCCATTGATGCGCTGGCTGATTTCCTGAAAAAGTTGAGGGGTTAATCCTATCTCCGGCACCAAAACCAATGTTTGCTTTTTTTCTGTTAATAATTGATTGATGAAGCGGATGTAAATTTCAGTTTTGCCAGAACCTGTGATGCCATCTAATAAAGACACTTGGAATTCATTTTGATCGACTTGCAGTCTATGTAATGCAGCTGCTTGGTCATGGGTTAATTCAAAACCAGGGTCAATTGCTTGATCAGCTTCGAGAAAACACACTTCTGCAGAATCAACCAAATTTTTTGACTGCAGTTGGCGACAAATCTGGGCCGCTGCAGAATTAATGTGGCTCATGTTCTTACTTTGTAAAGGGCCGTGTCTATGGATGTATTCAAATACCTCGAATTGCTTGGGTGCCGTTTTCAAATCATCAGCGGCTTGATCTAAACTGGCAGAAGTTTGCCACCAGTAATGAATGGGTATGGGCGGGTTGTCTATTTTTCGAAACCAGGCAGGCAAAGCAGTGAATATCATTTCACCCAAATTAGTTTGGTAATACTGAGCGGCTTGTTTGAGTAATTCCAATGTCTGTGTGGTTAACAGAGGTTCATCATCCAAAACAGCAGCAACAGGTTTTAATTTTAGATGTTTGCTGGCAGCAGAAAATCCCACCACCACACCGACCATTTGCTTGTTTTTCCCCAGTGGAACAACGACCCGAGCGCCAACCGCTGGTAACAATAAATCGCTAGGTATGATGTAATCCAAATGAGGTGCAAAAGGCACTTTTAAGGCCACTTGCACCACTTGGGGTCTGGTGGTTTCATGCATGATTTGCATCATAACATTTTGCAAAACAAAAACTAATAGATTGTTTATTCTTCCTGCAAGTAGCCCAAATCACAGAAACTCGTTATCAGGTTTAAGCCCAACCAAAATAATGGCATTGTTTAGCTGTTCATATATCCGTCTAAATGTATCATTGACTACTCAAAATCGTCTTTAAAAATTAAATCGTTGATGAGGGCATAAACTGCACCTGAGTTTGAAGCAGAATTATTATCACCACTGCCACCTAAGCCAACATCGTTGCTGGCTTCCCTTTGTGCGCCAATGATCATTTTGCCACCGGCCAAATCTAATGCTGAACCAAAGTCATCAAAAAATCCCGTGTTGGTGGCTTTGATATAGTCTTGTTGAACCCATTCATCTGCGAAACGCTCAAAAAGATAAGCCGCACCCGAGTTATTAAAAGAGTTATCTGCGCCATTACCATCAATACCCGTGGCATTGCTGTCTTCACCATTGGCACCAATTATTATTTGATTACCAGAAATGGCTACAGCAAAGCCGAATTGATCACTGGTTCCAGTGTTAGACCCTTTTAAGTAATCTTGTTGACTCCACTGCGTTCCATCACGGATGAATACATAGGCTGCCCCAGCAAAAGATGCGATATCACCGTTAAAGTCTTGATCTTGTCCTTGTGCACCTACCACAACAGTGTTGCCTGAAACATCAACGGCGACACCAAATTCATCGCCACCGCCGGTGTTGGATGCTTTTAAATAGGCTTGTTGGCTCCAGGTATCAACATTACGAACAAACACATAGGCCGCTCCAGCAGTTGCCAATGAATTGTTATTTTGATCACCATTGATGCCAGTGGCATTACTGGCCTCTCCCTCAGCGCCAACCACCAAAGTATCTTTTGAGAGAGCCACAGTAGAACCAAATAAATCATCAACATTGGTGTTTGATGCTTTTAAATAGGCTTGTTGACTCCATGTGCTGGCTGTTCGTGTAAACACATAGGCTGCTCCTGACTTGGGTGCAGCATTGTTTGACTGTGAACCGTTAATTCCTGTTGTGTTACTGGCTTCACCTGGTGCTGAAACCACCAGGGTTTGACCGTTGATGTTTACATCTGTGCCAAACAGGTCACCACTGTCAGTATTAGAAGCTTTGATATAGGCTTGTTGGCTCCAAGTGGCGTCTGAACGGGTAAAAACATAAACAGCACCAGCAGACATGGCTGAGTTATTGGATTGGGATCCATCGATACCAGTGGCATTACTGGCTTCAAAAGGCGTTCCTACGATCAGTGTATTGCCTTCAATATCGACAGACCAACCAAATTGATCATCCATGTTAGTATTTGATGCCTTGATATAGGCTTGCTGGCTCCATACACCTGCTTGGTTAACAAACACATAAACCGCTCCAGAATTTACAGCTGAATTGTTGGTTTCGTCATTGTTGATACCAGTGGCGTTGCTGTCTTCTCTGGGTGCTCCTACCACCATGGTATTGCCCGAAATGGCCACGGAAAAACCAAATCGATCATCATTGTTGGTGTTTGATGCTTTGATGTATGTGGTCGAATTGATGACGTCTCTGTGAGCATAGATTTGTTCTCGGATGGTGTTTCTTTCTTCAGCTGATAAAGATTGCCATATTGGTTCATCAGGCAGAACGAGGTTAGGAAGTGTAAAACCAGATGAAGACAACCCTGTCTGATTGGCAGCAAGGAAGATCAATAGAATAAAAATTTTAACGTATGACATGAATAATTCTCAAAAAATAATGACATACAACCCATACGTCAATTTATTGAGATAACTGTCAATTGATTTAAAAATTCTATCTTGAGTCCAAAAAGTTGATGTGTAGGTGATTAAAAAAGAAGTATTTTGAGGTGAGAAAAATGGTGCCGAAATCTAAGAATATTAAATGAACATACTCAGTTCAATAGTTCTAATTTACTGAGGCGATAACCTAATAAGCATAAGACTAAAATAATAATATTACCTAAAAAATCTAAAACCATCCAAGAACTAAAAACAGGATTTATATAATAAAAATAATAGTTAAAAACAAAAAAAGGAATTGACCCCAAAACACCAAATATTAAGAAAGTAGAAGGTCGGAATTTAGATGCCAGAATAACGGTTCCTGTTAATACAGCCTGAGCTCCGAAACACCCCATTAAAATCGCACTCGAAATATTTCCGACATAAAAATCAGGATTAAAAACCAGAGACTCTACAGTCCAAGGA
>JBPOFV010000164.1:0-5373 GCA_051252335.1 Marinicella sp.
CAATTAATTGATGAATCAAATGAATCATTGAACCGGGTAAGCCAGTCCCTAATGATTGCAGTTGTAAATACTCATGTTGTTCATGTGCCGCGGCAACGTCCAATATATTTTCGCCTTGTATGGGGTATTGCCCACAGGCTAATTTAAACAACAGACATCCCAGAGCATACATATCAGTGGCAGGGCTTTTGGGTTGTTCTTGGAACAATTCTGGAGCCATTAATAAGGGTGATCCAATTGAGTGGTTGCTGACATGTTCTGACCCAGATTCCAAACCAGCACCAAAATCCATCAATACATACTGGTCATTTTGATCTTGCATCACATTGGCTGCTTTGACATCACCATGTACCAACCCTGCCTGATGCACTGCTCCCAAAGCATGTGACATCGATGCAGCGACTTCTAACAAACCACTTAACCCCATATGGGTTTGATTAACCAGTGTATGACCCACAATTAAATCGGACCAAAAACCTGCTCTGCCATCGTTTACGGCAGCACCATGAATAGCCAACACATGCCTATTTCGCACCCTGGCAATGCGCTGTGCTTCTTCGATGAATAGTTTGCTGTGAAACGTTGCCAATTGATCCGGTTTCAATAGTTTCAGGGCAACTTCACGATTAAGCACAGGGTCAAACGAACGAAACACTTCACCATACCCACCTTCACCCAATTTTTCCAAAACTTGCAAATGACCCCATTCGAATAAGGTTTTTAATGGCTTATCTTCAGCTTGATCTGGGGTGGAGTTTTGAGTTGTAAAAACCTTTTGGATGTCATGAATTTTTTTCAGTTGTGCCAACAACTCTGCATCAGTGCGATTCTTTATTTCTTGGGTATCCCATTCAACCTCTGACCCTTCTGCCAGTTGATTCAATAACTTCTCCCAGTGATCATTTTGGTCACTCATCGCATATTCTCCGCTAACTTGAGCAGTGATCTGGATACCACCATTCGCGCCGCATTGGCTGAAGAACATTCAATAGCAGCCGCAATTTCCGGGTATGAGTAACCCAATTCAACCCGCAGTATGACGGCTTCTCTTGCCTGATCTGACATCAGGGTGAGAGCCCTCTCATATTTCTCGATCACTTCAGTACCAATGGCTTTTTCTAAAGCTGATGCTTCCGTTAAATCATCCTGGCCCTGGTTTTCTTGTTTTAACAAGCTGCTTTGATTACTGAATCGGCGAATTTCCATGCGAATGTTGTTCAACAATATTTTCCTTAAATAGGCCAAAAACGCCCCTTCTCTGATGGCACTGAATGAATCCAATTTATTCATGGCCTTAATCAAGGTATTTTGCACCATGTCATCAGTTTCAGCTAAATCACGTGCATAAGCAGGTAATCGACCATGAGCCCATCTCTTGAGCATAGGCAGGTAAGTTGAACACAATTGTTCACGAGCCAGCTGGTCACCGTTTTTAACCCTAAATAGTAAAGTGGCTGTAGATTCTAATTTTGCACGCATGGGATGATGAAAAATATAACCCATAGCATTATAACGCAAACTCAATATCAGCATAGGCCGCAAAATTCTATTGAATTTTTGGCCTTCAACATTCACAAGGATTGCTTTAACTGAAAGAGTTTCATTATAATCCATGCAGCTTTTCAAATATTTCTGGAATCACACATGACATCAAACAACTTGCCCTTTTCTACACATTATTTAATTGACGAAGAAACATGGGTTAACCAATTATTGGATTATGCCAACCCAGGCGCCAATAAACGCAATGAAATCAAGCAATTAGCCAACACCTTGGTTGAAAATGTCAGATCAAAAATTGATGATATGGATGGTGTTGATGCCTTTATGAAGGAATATGATTTATCCTCGAAAGAAGGTATTTTACTGATGTGTTTAGCCGAAGCCTTGTTGCGTATTCCGGACAAATCCACTGCCGACAAGCTGATCAAAGATAAAATACTTGAAGCTGACTGGAAATCACACTTGGGTAAAAGTGATTCTTTGTTTGTTAATGCGTCAACTTGGGGTTTGATGTTAACAGGTAAAATCATTGATGTGGATGAAAGTCAGGGTGGTATGAAACGTGCCTTAGACAAATTCATCAACAAAACCGGCGAACCTGTCATCAGACAAGGCATCCATCGAGCCATGCAAATGATGGGGAAACAGTTTGTCATGGGTCGCACCATCAAAGAAGCCATAAAAAGAGCGAGTAAAAAGGGCTTTAAAGATTATCGATACTCATTTGATATGCTCGGAGAAGCCGCCTTAACGCAAGAAGATGCGAATCGATATTTTGATGCTTATATGTCATCTATTGCCAGCATTGCAGACTCCAACAAGAAAAGACATATCAATGATGCTTCAAGCATTTCTATCAAATTATCAGCACTCCACCCCAGATACGAACTGGCCAATGTAAAACGAGTGGTCAATGAACTGGCGCCAAAAGTATTGACCATTGCCAATCATGCCAAACAACTTAATGTGGCTGTCACCATTGATGCAGAAGAAGCGGATCGATTAGAAATTTCATTAAAAATATTTGAAGTTGTGTATGCCCAACTGACCGATTACCAAGGATTTGGCCTGGTTGTCCAAGCGTATCAAAAAAGAGCATTGAAAGTATTGGAATGGTTGGCTGATCAATATGATGCACATCAAAGATTAATACCCATTCGACTCGTCAAAGGAGCCTATTGGGACACAGAAGTTAAACGCGCTCAAGAGCAAGGCCTGAGTCACTACCCAGTATTCACACGCAAAGTAAACACCGATTTATCTTACTTGGCATGTGCCCGATTTTTATTAAGCAATCGATCCAGGTTTTACCCTCAATTTGCCACCCACAATGCCAATACAGTGGCTGCCATTAAAGTTCTGGCTGGAGAAAAAGGCGGTTATGAATTCCAAAGATTACACGGCATGGGCCAAGCCCTACATGCACAAACCATCAGTGAATCTGGACTGAACAGACCCTGCAGGATTTATGCACCTGTGGGTTCACATGAAGATTTATTACCTTATTTAGTCAGGCGCTTACTTGAAAATGGTGCCAACACCTCATTTGTAAACCGTTTAACCGATTTAACCTTAGATATCGAAGCCATCACCCAAGACCCGATTGAAAAAGTCAGAAAACAAAAATCACATAAACACCCCTTGTTACCATTACCCAGTGAAATATTTGGCCCTAATCGAAGTAACTCCACTGGAGTGAATCTAGGAGACATGGACACTGTTGACAAGCTGCTCGAACAGGTCAAAGCTGAATCCACCTTAAAACACCATGCCACTAGTTTGATACCTGGCACTGAAGCCATAGGTGAATTGATAGAAGTGTATTCACCGGCCAACTTAGATCACATGATCGGTACATATCACCGGGCTAAAATTACTGATGTAGACCTGGCCATAGTGAACGCTCAACAAGCATTTCCTCAGTGGCGTGATCAAGCGGTTGAACAAAAATCTGAATGTTTGTTAAAACTGGCAGATTTGATGGAAAAAAACAGCCATCCCCTCATTTACCTGTTACAAAATGAAGCAGGAAAAACCTTGGCCGATTGTATTGCTGAAATAAGAGAGGCCGTTGACTTTTGTCGTTATTACGCCCACCATGCCAAAGAATTGTGTGCACATGGTGAAAAAATGCCCGGCCCAACTGGGGAAAGTAATTATCTGTATCATCAAGGTAAAGGTGTCTTCGTTTGTATCAGCCCATGGAATTTTCCCTTAGCCATTTTTGCAGGTCAAATAGTTGCGGCCTTGGTAACTGGCAATTGTGTCATTGCCAAACCCGCAGAACAAACCAGTTTAATCGGACATTTTACGGCACAACTCATACATGAAGCAGGGATCCCCAAAGAGGTGTTTCAATTGATTTTAGGTTCTGGCAGTCAAATTGGGAATCAATTGTGCCAAAGCAACGCCATTACAGGTGTGGTTTTTACTGGTTCAACACAAACAGCACAAATCATCAATCTGAACCTGGCCAAGAGACAACAGTCAGCCATTGCCACCTTGATAGCTGAAACCGGCGGACAAAATTGTATGATTGCTGACTCATCATGTTTGCCAGAGCAATTGGTCAAAGATGTCATTAATTCGGCTTTTTTAAGCGCTGGCCAACGTTGCTCGGCTTTACGAGTCTTATACATCCAAAGTGACATTGCTGACAGAGTCATACATATGCTTAAAGGTGCCATGGAAGAATTATCCATTGGCAACCCTCAATTGTTTTCGACTGACTTAGGTCCAGTGATTGACCACAAAGCCTATGAAATTTTACAAAACCACAAAGCCAAAATGGACCAAGTAGGCAAACCCATTAAAGCCTTGGATAAACCAGATATCAACGGTCATTATTTCCCCCCACAAGCGGTTGAAATCAATGACATTATGATATTAGAACAAGAGGTGTTCGGACCTTTTTTACATGTCATCAGATTCCAAGGCGATCAACTAGACCAAGTCATAGATGCCATTAATGCCACTGGTTTTGGTTTAACAACTGGTGTTCATTCACGGATTGATGACACCATTGAACATGTGGTCTCAAAAATTCAAGCAGGTAACTGTTACATCAACCGCAATATGACAGGTGCAGTGGTTGGCGTCCAACCCTTTGGTGGCATGGGCTTATCTGGCACTGGACCCAAGGCAGGTGGTCCTGGTTACCTCAGACAATTCTTGACTGAAAAAACCATCACCAATAACATTTCAGCCGTTGGAGGTAATGCGGACTTGCTTGAGTTATCTGATGATGAATGAATCCACAAGAGAAAGAATTACCTGAGCTCCAACAACTCAAATAAGCACTTCATTCAAATCCATCTGCAAAAATCAAGTCACTGGAGTTGAAATCAACACCCACTAAATCAATCAAAGTGACTAAATTGGCTTTGATCACTCCTGCGGCCAAAGTGGGATCCAAGTTGGTCGCCAAGTCTTGTGTGGTGTGATAACCGGCATAACTTGAAATATCTGGTTGGTTGGTGGTGACAGCCGGTATGCCTGCAGCACCAAAACTGACAAAATCGGTACAACACATGTTGAGGTTGACTTGCCAATCGACCTCGGTATACAAGTTACCATTGGCCGCAACGTCATTGGCTAATGATTGATAAGATGTACTGTTGGTTCCAGCTATTGCTGTATTTCGACCTGGCCCTCGGTAGCTAATCATATCTAAATTGATCATGGTTTTGACCTTGGAGATATCACCCTGATTGGTTAAATAAGTAACCACGTCTTTTGAACCTAATAATCCAGATTCTTCCTCTATGAAACACATGAAATAAATTGAAGCTTCTGTCTCATATTGACTGATTACATTGGCCATTTCCAACACCCCAGAACATCCTGATGCATTGTCCTCTGCACCTGGAG
>JBPOFV010000165.1:0-5372 GCA_051252335.1 Marinicella sp.
GTGTTGAAGCATAGCGAGCAGGAATACATATAACAAATTCAAAGTCACTCATGCCATTACCTTCTGGATTATTTCATTCAAGGCATTCATGGTCCGATCAGGCATTTCAACTTTCATCTTAACCACCCAAATATTGTTGTGGCTCATGTGTTCGCATTTAACAGCGTCTTTCTCAGTGATTAAAATGGGTATGTCTTGATGTTTCTCAATGTCAGATTCACTGATGACATGATGATCGGGCAATGGCTGTTTTATGATCGCCATGCCGGCAGCAGCCAAAATTGAAAAAAAGCTGTCTGGGTTCGCGATGCCTGCCATGGCAATGACTTTTTGATTGCGAAATTCAGCCACATCCTTTGTTACTTTTGTTTGGTTTAATAAATGAATGTACTCAATGGCGAATTCATAATGATGTTGTTTCTCCATGACTCCTTTGAATACCACTAAATCCACGGAATTCAATCGTTCTAAGGGTTCTCTTAGTGGACCTGCCGGAATCATTCTGTGATTTCCAGTTCTCCATTTGGCATCTAGCATCACAATTTCAGCACTTCTGCCCATGGCTAAATGCTGTAAGCCATCATCAGCAACCACGATGTTTACATTGTAATTTCGGATTAAAGATTTAATTGCTTTCACTCGATCTTTACCAACCATGACAGGTGCTTGAGTTTTTTTGGCCATTAATAAGGGCTCATCACCTGAGGCAGTAGGGTTTGCATTGGGAGTTACAAACATGGGTTCAACTTTCCTTTTACCACCGTATCCTCTGGATACAATTCCAGGCTTATAACCCAAACTCTTTAAATGATTAACCATCCAAATGACCATGGGTGTTTTACCACCTCCACCGGCAGTGATGTTACCCACCTCGAGCACTGGCACTTTGAACTGATGCGTTTTAAACAGCCCCATGGCATAGGCTTTTTTACGTAATGAAACAATGGATGAAAAAACTTTTTCACCCAATTTTGACAACCAGCCTACTCGCCCACCTTCGTACCATTGTTTGCGGATTTTATTCTCATTCATGGTTAGCTTCTACCTGGCCGCTGGTCAATTGTTGGCTGTGTTGTAACTGAGCATAAATTCCAGGCTCTGATAACAACTGCGCATGGGTTCCCATTTGAGCAATCTTACCTTGATCTAAGACCACGACTTTATCAACGTTTTCAATGGTAGAAAGACGGTGTGCGATGACCAAAGTGGTCCGATTTTGCATCAAGTGTTCTAAAGCATGTTGTATGTGTTTCTCTGACTCGGTATCTAAAGCCGATGTGGCTTCATCTAAAATCAACACAGGTGCGTTTTTCAAGATGGCCCTGGCTATTGCTATACGCTGTCTCTGACCACCAGAAAGCCTGGTGCCGTTATCACCGAGTTCGGTGTCAAAACCATCAGGTAATTGCTCAATAAAAGACAAGGCATTGGCTTGTTTGGCAGCTTTGATGATGTCTTCATCTGAACTGTCTGCTTGTGAACCGTATGCAATGTTGTTTCTGACCGTGTCATTAAACAACACCACTTCTTGGCTGACCACTGACACATGGTCTCTTAAGCTGGATAAGGTAAATGACTGGATGTTCTGGCCATTAATCAATATGGAACCAGCAGTGATGTCATAAAATCTCGGAACCAAATTGACTAAAGTGGTCTTTCCACCACCTGAGGCTCCTACAAACGCCACACTTTCGCCCGCTGCAATGTTCAGATTGATGTCGCTTAAAGCAGTCACTTCACCATCGTAAGAAAAACTCACTTGATTGAATTCAAAATCAACTTTTGCTGCTTCAAATTCATCACTACCCGTATCTTTCTCAGGAGACTCTTTAAGTACATGCATGACACTGTCGGCGGCAGCTAACGTGGTTTGTATGGTAGAAAACACGGCTGATAAATTTTTAATGGTTGGCATCAAAGCCAACATAGCCATCATAAAAGACATGAAGTTTGCAGCGCTCATACCAGAAGTCGCTGCCACATACATGATGAAAGACAATGCTGCTGCCACCAACATTAAATTTATTGATGACATCACTTCCTGAGTAGCAACAATTTTGACTTGTAACTGTCTGTTGGTTTTGATGTTGCTGGAAAATTTATTTTGTTCTTGTTTTTGGCCCTTGAATATTTTGACAATCTTGTGGCCTTTAACCACTTCTTCAACAGTTTGGGTGATGTCAGCAATTGACTTTTGAATGCCATGACCAATGCGCCTAAAGCGTTTATTAATCAATCTGATGATGATGGCAATCACCGGAAAAACCAAGAAGGCAGCCAAAGCCAATTCCCATGAGTAGTAAAACATCACAATCAAATAAAAGACGATGGTGAGTGATTCCCTGATGATAATCACAAAATTTTTGGACACACCATTGGCCATTTGCTCAATGTCATAGGTGATTCTGGAGATTAAACCACCAGAAGAATTTTTATCGTAAAAACGTTGTGGAAGTTTTAGGTATTGCGCAAAAACCTCCGAGCGCAAATCATTGATGATTTTCCGCCCCACCCAAGTAAAACCATAAGCGGCAGAAAAATTACCCACACTGCGAATCAAAAAGACGGTGATGACGAATAACGGTATGGCCTTAATCCATAAGGGGTCTTGTTGTTCAAAAGCATATTCCAAAATATATGACAAAGACCAGATGAAAAAAGCTTTCATGGCGGCATCGACGATTGCGCCCAAAATCGCCACGAAAAAAACCAGTCGGTACGGCTTAACATACCGCAGCAACCCCAGGTAAGTTGACTGATGATTTTCAGTATTCACTGACTGTCACTTGATTGTGTGGTAGCCATTGATACTTTTTGAAAACCCATTGAACCCAATACATCCATTGCCATGACAACATGTTTATGCGCCACATTGGCATCGGCTCTGATGATGACTGGCATGTCGCGGTCATCGTTAACCACTTTTTGCAGGGCGTTTTGTAAGTATTGGCTTTTGGCATTGATCAATTCATTGTTGTTAACAAAAAACACCCCTTTTTGGCTGATAGAAATCACCAAGTCCTGCTTTTCAGAGGCCGATGGCGTGGCACTGGCTTCTGGCAGTTCAATTTTTAATTTGGCTTGTTTCTCAAATGTGGTGCTGACCATAAAAAAAATCAACAACAAAAACACGACATCGATCAAAGGTGTCAGATTGAGTTTTCTGTTTTCGGGTTGTTGACTGGAAATTTTCATGACTTGTCTTTGCTGATTGAATCTATCAATTGCATGACTTGTTGTTCCATAACGATGGTTTGGTCGGCAATTTTGTTCTTAAAATGACGGTAAAAAAGCACGGCAGGAATGGCGACAATCAAACCAGCCGCTGTGGTAGTCAATGCTTGAGATATACCACCTGCGAGTTGATTGGCATTACCCACTCCAAATTCCATGATGTTTGCAAAAACCTTCATCATACCAATCACAGTACCCAATAAACCCAACAAGGGTGATACTTCACCAATGGCATTCAGCCAATTCAGCGGTTTTTCAAGTTGGTGAGCCAAATGACGACCGGCGTCCTCAACCGCTTCTATAATCTGTTCACGGGTTTCATCACGTTTACGTAAGGCCACAGCCATCAATAAACCCAATGGCGAAGTTTCGGCCAATTGGTCGATGTGATTGTGATCTAAATTGGCTTTTTTTGACCATTCGATTACTTGGTCTGGTAATTCTTTAGGAATGATCTCCTGGTCTCTTAAGCTCCAAAAGCGTTCTCCAACTATCATCATGGCCAAAGCCATCAAGATAAGTAAAAAGATCATCACTACACCGCCACTACTGACTATTTCAAACACTCAAGTCACTCCTCTGTTCTCGAAAATTTTTAGAATCGTATTGTAACGACTGATTAATAAATATTCTGTAAAGAATTACACTAACTTTATATCAATCGATCAGTCATTTTCAGCTTACCAATGCACACCTTTCATCAAACTGGCAAAGGCCATTTGTTCTGGCGATACTTCACGAGGCGCACTGCTTGATTCTCCTTTAGCTGCAGAAGAATCTGGAAACATATTAAATGCCGTGTTCATCATGACTTCCATTGACTTAGGTGCCACTGCATGCATCACTTGAGCAAAGATGCCCAGTCTTGTTGCCACACGTTGTGGGCGTCTGATAATGGCATCTTTGATAAACAAAGCCGACTCCTCAGGGGAGATGGTCGGTACATTGTTATACATTTTGGTTGGCGCAATCATTGGTGTTCTGACCAATGGCATGTTAATGGTAGTGAATGCCACATTTAAATCATTGTATTCTGCTGCTGCGCATCGTGCGAAGGCATCCAGAGCCGCTTTTGAAGCCACATAGGCTGAAAATCGAGGGGCATTGGTTAACACACCAATTGAGGAAATATTGATCACATGACCCGATCTGCGCTCAGCCATACCAGGCAAAAAGCCCATAATCAAACGCAAAGAGCCGAAGTAATTCAAATCCATGGTGCGTTCAAAATCATGAAAACGGTCATAAGACAAAGCGATTGAGCGTCTGATTGAACGTCCTGCGTTATTTACTAAAATATCAATACCACCCAAATCCTTCAGCACGTCTTTGACCAATTTTTTAGCCGACTTCTCATCCGATAAATCAGCGGTATATGATGAAACTTTGATTTTTTTCTTTCTCAATGCTTTGGCCGTTTCATCCAATTTTTCTTGTCCTCTAGCAACGATGACCAAATGAGCTCCCGCATCTGCCAGCATCTCAGCAACGGCCAAACCAATGCCTGATGTGGCACCAGTTACCATCACGCGCTTGTCTTTGACACGACCAGATAACGAACGGTCAATAAACAAGTCAGGGTCTAAGTTCCGTTCCCAATAGTCCCAAAGACGCCAAGCATATTTGTGCAGCTTAGGTAGTTTAATACCAGATCCTTTGAGTTGTTTTTGAGTTTCTCGGTCATCAAAACGTGTTGGGTAGTTAATAAAAGATAAAATCCCAGGTGGTATACCTAAGTCCTTGAAAACTTGTGTGCGAATACGTTTTACGGGCGACAACATCATCAAGCCTTGTTTAACTGCACCAGGGATAAAGTTAAAAATTCTGGCGTCTATGCGCATGTTCATTTGTGGCGCATTGGCAGCTTCAGCAAAAATGTTTAACACATTACCGATGCGTTTCGGTTTGGAGTCAGTGATATGAAAACAGCCTCCATCTAAACCGGGTTTGTGTGAAATGTGATCAATCACATCAACCACATAATCAACTGGAACCATATTCAAACGGCCACCTTCAATGCCCATCATTGGCATCCACTTGGGAAATGTGTTGCGCAATTTTTGAATCAGTTTAAAGAAATAATACGGTCCATCAATTTTATCAATTTGGCCCGTTTTAGAATGTCCTAGCACCATAGC
>JBPOFV010000166.1:0-5369 GCA_051252335.1 Marinicella sp.
TCATTAAGTCTCCCAATTCATGACTGGTTGGCACACCTAAATTTTGTAATGATTTTTCAACTCTTTTCTCAAAAACATCTTCCAATTTATCCCAGCTATCAGAAGCTCTTTTTTTAGCTGTACTGACCGTAGAACTTACTGAAGACTTAACATCACTAACAGCTTTTTGTGGTACAGATTTGAATAATTTTTCAAAGTCTTTACCTTCATCAATCAACTTATCATATATTTTTTTACCTTCAGATTGTGCTTTAGCGAAAGCACCCAAACCTGCCAACCAAATTTCGTTGGCCGAACCCACCAAAGTTTCTGCCAATTTTGCTGGTTTCTTTTCAGTTGAAACTTTCTTTTTCAATGTTTTTTTCTTAGCCATAAATTCCTCACAGTTAGTTTACTTTGCCTATTATCGTTAATATTATAGAGCAAACACACTAAAGAATAAATTTAATCATGTCCCTAAAGAGTCATATCTTGATGCAGATCTTAAAAACATTTAAGCCAGTCAAATTATTTTATTCGCCAATCAGATTCAATATCTCAAGTATTGTGCTAAAAATGCTATTAAGCATTGTTAATACTTGTGATTATCCATAAAATACAATCCCCGTAAGGATGCCATTTGGCCATTCAAAACCAACTGCTAAAAATATAATCATGACTGACAGAAAAATCCTGGCTAATGCCATAAGATTCCTCGCAATGGATGCTGTTCAACAAGCTAACTCAGGCCACCCAGGTGCACCTATGGGTATGGCTGATATTGCAGAAGTCTTATTTAATGACTTTCTTCAACACAACCCGAATAATCCTAAATGGATAAATCGAGATCGATTTGTTATGTCTAATGGCCATGGCTCGATGCTTCCATATTCAGCACTACACCTTTCAGGTTATGACCTAAGTATTGATGATTTAAAAAATTTCAGACAATTACATTCAAAAACCCCAGGGCATCCTGAATATGGATACACACCAGGTATTGAAACAACCACAGGCCCATTGGGACAAGGTATAGCTAATGCCGCAGGGATGGCTTTGGCAGAAAAATTATTAAGCACCCAATTTAATCGAGCAGGACATAACATCATAGATCATCACACCTATGTCTTCTTAGGTGATGGCTGCCTGATGGAAGGGATTTCGCATGAAGCTTGTTCACTTGCTGGTACTCTAAAGTTAGGTAAATTGATTGCCATCTATGATGACAACAACATCTCAATCGATGGTGAAGTGGGCGGGTGGTTTACAGATAACACACCTCAACGCTTTCGAGCTTATGGTTGGCATGTGATTGAAAATGTTGATGGACATGACGCAGAAGCTGTTAAGGCGGCCATTACTGCTGCCCAAAATAATTCAAATCAACCCAGCATTATATGTGCCAAAACCAACATTGGCGATGGCGCACCCAATAAAGCAGGTTCACATGATTGCCATGGAGCTCCATTAGGCGCAGAGGAAATTCAAGCCACAAGAGAAGCATTGAACTGGCCACATCCTCCATTTGACGTTCCTTCAGAAGTTTATGCAGGCTGGGATGCCAAACAAACAGGAGCAGAGAAAGAACAAGCTTGGAATCAACTGTTTGCAGACTATCAAACTGAGTATCCTCAGTTAGCTACAGAACTATCACGTCGAATGAATGGACAGCTTCCAACTAACTGGTCAGAAACTGTTAACCACTATATACAACAAACAGCAGCTGATGCGCCTCAAATGGCAACCCGCAAAGCCTCCAAACACGCCCTAGAAGGCTTGGGACCGATGTTACCTGAATTTTTCGGCGGCTCAGCGGACTTAACACCTTCGAACAACACATTCTGGTCTGGATCGAAATCAATCAATGACGGTGATTTTACCGGCAATTACCTGTCTTATGGGGTGCGTGAATTTGCCATGAGCGCATTAACCAACGGCATGGCCTTATATGGAGGATTCATTCCATACAGCGCAACTTTTTTAATGTTTTCAGAATATGCAAGAAATGCATTGCGAATGGCCGCATTAATGAAAATTCGTAACATTTTTGTTTACACCCATGATTCGATTGGTGTGGGTGAAGATGGGCCAACTCACCAACCTGTGGAACAAACTCCCACATTGCGCATGATTCCAAACATGCATGTATGGCGACCTTGCGATGCGGTTGAGTCTGTTGTGGCTTGGCAGTTCGCAGTAGAAAAAATGGATGGGCCAACTTGTTTATTATTCACCCGTCAAGGCGTGCAGCATCAGCACCGTTCAGCCCAACAAATCGAAGCCATCAAACGTGGTGCTTATACACTCATTGACTCAGATAAAGAACCTGATTTAATCATCATAGCCACCGGATCTGAAGTCGGCATCGCCTCTGAAGCCGTCAACCAATTAAACCAAGCAGGTTACGCCATTCGGTTAGTTTCTATGCCATGCGCTGAATTGTTCTCTCAACAAGATCAGGACTACCAAGATTCAGTGTTACCCCCAGCCTGTGAGATGAGAATTGCAGTTGAAGCAGCTCAAGGTGATTTTTGGTATAAATTTGTTGGCTTAAAGGGTCAGGTTATTGCTCAAAACACTTTTGGTGAATCTGCCCCAGGCAATCACCTGTTTGAACATTTTGGTTTCACCACAGAACGCATTGTTCAAACAGCCAAATCTATGCTGACTGACTAAATAATTAATTGAAGCCATAAAAAAAGGGGCTGTGTGCTCACAACCCCTTTCAAATTAATTCATAAACTTTACTCTAATCTTAGACAATCAGTCATTTTCAGGTAGTTTAAGTCGTTCTTTTATTTTTGCCTTAGCAATGCTTTTCTTGGCAGCTTTTTTGGCTGCTTTACTGGCCATAGCGATCACTTTATTTTGCATTTCTTCTTGCTGTATTAATTTCAGATCTGCTTGTAATTTTTTATTGTGATCTATCATGTGCTTCATGTGGTCATGCATCTCAGTGACCGTTACCGCATGACTTTCAACCTGTTTAAGTATCGATTCACACCTGGCAACCATTTCAATTAACTTTTTATCATTCATTACTGATGGCCTTTAGCATGGCATAAGGGTACATTTTGTTAACCGACCCAACTATATTACTGTCATAGTCTTTAACAATGGATTGGTTTTTATTGGGATAATCGAGGTTGTGTAAAAAATACCTCATACAATTGATCCGTGCTCGTTTCTTATCGTCAGATTTAATGACAGTCCAAGGAGTCAAGGGGTTGTCCGTATGAAAAAACATGTCTTTCTTGGCTTTGGTGTAATCATCCCATTTATCTAAAGATTCAACATCAACAGGACTGAGTTTCCAATGTTTCAATGGATCATTTTTACGACTGTGAAATCTTCTGAGTTGTTCTTGGCGAGTGACAGAAAACCAAAACTTAAACAAAATAATTCCAGAATTAACCAGCATTTGTTCATAAGGAAAAACTTGTCTAATGAATTCTTGGTATTCATCTTCAGTACAAAAGTTCATCACCCTTTCTACACCTGCTCTGTTATACCAAGACCGATCAAAAAACACCATTTCACCTTTGGTCGGTAATTGGCTGATGTAACGTTGAAAATACCATTGTCCACGTTCTCTTTCTGTTGGCTTTTCTAATGCCACCACATGGGCAGCACGGGGATTAAGATGCTCCATAAAGCGCTTAATGGTTCCACCTTTACCGGCAGCATCCCTGCCTTCAAATAAACACACGATTCGCTGACCGGTCTCCTTAACCCAACTTTGAACCTTAAGTAGCTCAGTTTGCAACAAATGTTTTTCAGTTTCATACTCGATCAATTCCATTTTTTCATCGTAAGGAAATTCACCAGCTGCATGTGAGAGCAGTAACAGTTCTTTACCTGATATATTACGTTTTTGCTTCATCACATATTTGTGATCAGTAAATTTTTGCAACATGGTTTTGGCTTGATCTATATTTAAGCTTTTGTCATCAGTCATAATTAATTTGTATTGTTGTTTAATCCATTGAATTAATAAGCAAAACTAGCGGCATACATTAATCCAATCAGAGGCTCTCTGTTGTTCCTTTATCCATACTTTATTTTAACCTGAATGTTTATCAACGAGGATTAAAAATAGAAACATTTTTATGACAACTGTATGACAACTTGACTTCTGTCAACAAATCCTTTGTATGGGGTACTCAGAATTAAAAAAAGACGCCATTTGCGCCTTTTTTCTATTTTCCTTAACCCGTTTAGTCAATGACATCCACAGCGACTCTTAACCTGACTCGATCACCCGGGTGTTCTTGCATTTGAGTGTGATACAGTTCTCCATTAAATCTATAGGTCACGTCGTATCCCATAAACCTTTCTTCTTCATGATAATACGTTTCAATGTAACAAGTGTTTCTGTGCCTAGACCTATTCGATTTATTGGCCCCAACACCTGCTCCAATCAATATACCCAACGCTGTTGATGCATCACGCCCATGACCACGTCCAAATTTATTGCCGATGGCTCCGCCAATGATTCCACCCAATATCACACTGCCTGTATTGGTTCTGCGCTTAGCACCATATCTGCTGTCACAAACTTGTCTTTCCTGTGGAATTGAAACCACTTGATAAATGGGGTCTACTTCAACCACTTGACCGTAATTGATGTTGTTATATCTGTTGGCTGCAGCCATTGAAGGTAAGCCAATGATCATAGCTGCCATAATAAATTTTTTCATCATGTTCTCCAGTTTGAGATTTAATGATTTAATTTTATTGGCTGCGAATGAACCCAATCTGAACGCATCAAATTTGTTCAGCTGACGTTTATATTGAGAAACAAAGTGTGGCAGGTGGTTTGATTTTGAAAAGGTTGGCCGAGTCATACAACCCGGCCAACAAAGGCTTCTTCATTTAGAAAATGAATTCACCTAATGTCGCTACGGAGATTTTGACCATATCTCACTGATGTAACGACTTCTTACCCACACTAATATTGTAAACATTAATTTTTAAAATGAGAAGTTAATTATGATAAAAATAATGTGATAGCAGTTGCTCAGCAAAATCCTCCAATAGGCAATATTTTCAGAGCAGTTAATTTTGATGATTATTGAAACTATATGGCAACAAAGAAATTTAATTGAAAAAGGAATCTATCAATTGTGTAATTGGGGCTTGAGAAAAAAAAGAATTAAAACTTAAGCTTAAAGACGTCTTCTACTGACATGGGCTTACCAAAATAATAACCTTGCCCAAAATCAAATTCAAGTTTCTTGAGCACTTCGTACTCTTCATCACTTTCAATCCCTTCTGCAACTAATTTTGTATCCAGCTGTTTAGCAATGGTGGCAATCGACTCTAAAATAATCTTATACCTTTGATTCTTGAACATATTCCGAATAAATACTTGATCTACTTTCAGAACA
>JBPOFV010000167.1:0-5334 GCA_051252335.1 Marinicella sp.
GGCATGAAATCACCAGGAATACCAAAGCCCTGTATAACCAATCTTGGAACTGATAAGATTCAACGAAAAAGTAAGGTAAAATACATATAGCAATCGCTAAATACACAACGATTGGTGTGTAAATTTTAGCCAAACGTCTGATGAGCAATTCAGTTTTGGCTTTTTTAGCTGTGGCATTCTGCACGAGATCAAGAATTTTGGCCACAGATGAATCGTTGTAAAGCTTATCAACTTTAACCTCAATCACCGATTCAAGATTGATTGAACCTGCCAATACATTCTCACCTTTTAACAAGCTTTGTGGTTTACTCTCACCTGTAATGGCAGCTGCGTTTAGACTTGCCTTATTGGACATGAGTTTGCCATCAAGTGGAACTTTCTCACCGACTTTGATTTGAATCTTGTCGCCAATTTCTACTTTTTCTGGGTCAACCGTTTGGTATTGATCACCTTGCCATACATGAGCTGTTTTTGGCCTGACATCAAGTAATGCAGTGATGTTCTCCTTGGCTCTGTTAACAGCTGCGTTTTGAAACAGTTCACCCACCGCGTAAAACAACATAACAGCGACACCTTCAGGGTACTGTTCAATGAACATGGCACCAATGGTGGCGATGCTCATGAGGAAAAATTCGGTGAATACATCTCCTTTTCTGAGCGCTACAATGGTTTCTTTGATTACCGGTAAGGCCACAGGAAGGTACGCCGCAACGTACCACCCAATCAGAATCCAGCCTACGAAAAAATCAGATTTTAATATGAATTCAAATGTCAAACCTGAAAGCAATAAAGCCAGTGAAATTAAGGCTGGCAAGTAGCCATTTCTGTCATGATTATGTTCATGATTGTGGTCATGCCCATCATCCACATTGTGTTCATCGGTACTCATGATTGTTCTCCTGAGATTTTTTTGTCTCTTGAAAACCATTCAAATAAAATGGGTAAGACGAATAAAGTTAATAAGGTTGATGAAATAATGCCTCCAATGACCACCGTGGCCAAAGGTCGCTGTACCTCCGCACCAGTGCCTGTGTTTAACGCCATAGGCACAAAGCCTAAACTGGCCACAAGTGCGGTCATTAAGACCGGTCTCAGACGAGTCATGGCGCCTTTAATTACTGAGTGATATAGATCACCGGTTGATGCCCATAAATCACGTATGAAAGATAGCATTACCAATCCATTGAGCACGGCCACACCTGATAATGCAATGAAGCCAACACCTGCTGATATGGAAAATGGCATGCCCCTTAGCCAAAGTGAGATCACACCACCGGTGAGTGCCAATGGAACACCGGTGAATATAATCAATGCATCTTTAAAGGAACTGAATGCCATGATCAGTAAACCAAAGATAATGGTCAGTGTTATTGGCACCACAATTGACAGCCTCTTACTGGCAGATTCCAACTGTTCGAAAGTACCACCATAATCAAGCCAGTATCCGGCAGGAAGCTTCACACCTGATGTTATTTTCAATTTCGCTTCATCAACAAATGATCCCAAATCCCTGTCCCTGACATTGGCAGTAACCACCACACGACGTTTACCATTTTATCTACTGACCTGATTGTGTGCCGGTGCCAGAATCAATTCAGCCACTTCAATCAAAGGTACATAGCTGCCATCATTCAGTGGCACTGGAAGTTCAGACAATCGGTTTAAATCACTGCGCAATGATTCATCTAAGCGCACCATGATTTCAAAACGCCTGTCGCCTTCATAAATAATACCGGCCCCTTGTCCTCCTATCGCTGTTTTAACCAAATGTTGAACATCGGCCACGTTGATACCATAACGAGATAAGGACACACGATCAGGAATCACCGATAACATGGGTAAACCAGTGACCTGTTCAACACGGGCATCGGCCACGCCATCGATTTGTTCGATCACTTCAAGTATTTCATTGCTGGATTTGAGCAGTTGATCCAAGTCATCCCCGAACACTTTGATCCCTAAATCTGCCCTGACCCCTGAAATGAGTTCATTGAATCGCATCTGAATGGGTTGGGTGAATTCGTAGTTGTTACCAGGTAGCTCAAGCACAGCTTGTTCAATTTGTTCCACCAGCTCGCTTTGAGTCAAAGATGGCTCTGGCCATTGATCTCTTGGTTTAAGCATGATGAAATTATCTGCCACATTAGGCGGCATCGGATCAGTGGCAACCTCCGGTGTACCAATTTTGGCAAACACCTTTGAAACTTGAGGAAATTCTAAAATCCGCTCTTCCAAGATTTTTTGCATTTGGATGGCTTGGTCAAGTCCAGTTCCAGGAATTCTCATGGCATGCATGGCAATATCACCTTCATTAAGTTCGGGTATAAACTCTGAGCCCAATCTTGTCGATAGCCAACCAGCAAAGCTAACCAATACCATGGCACCGACCAATACCAACCAACGCAGCTTAATGGCTGCTTTTAACATGGGTTGATAGATTGATTTGGCTCCACGGATGATAAAGCTTTCCTTTTCACTCACCTTGCCATTCATGAATATGGCAACGGCGGCAGGAATAAATGTGAATGAAAGCACCAATGCAGCCAATAAAGCCATCACCACGGTTGATGCCATGGGATGAAACATTTTACCTTCCACACCAGTGAGCGAGAACAATGGGATATAAACGACTGTAATGATGATCACACCAAACAAACTCGGGCGAATCACTTCATTGGTTGCGGTGAATACCAGTTCAAGACGTTCTTTTAATGGCAATGTGCGTTTGCCTTTTTGAGCTTCAGCCAGTCGCCTGATGGAGTTTTCGATGATAATCACCGCACCATCAACAATAAGGCCAAAATCTAATGCGCCCAAACTCATCAAATTGGCCGAAACGCCAGCTTCTACCATGCCACTGATGGTGGCTAACATAGCCAAAGGTATGACTGCAGCCGTGATCAAAGCAGCCCTAAAGTTTCCCAATAAAAGAAACAAGATCACTATGACCAGCCAAGCACCTTCAGTCAGGTTCTTTTGTACCGTCCAAATGGCTTTATCAACCAAGGTTGTTCGGTCATACACTGAATCAATCATCACACCATCAGGTAAAGTGCTTTTGATCTCATCAATCTTCTTGGCTACCGAAAGTGCAACTGCTCTGGAGTTTTCACCAACCAACATCATGGCCGTTCCAAGCACTGTCTCCTGGCCACCTTGAGTGGCCGCACCGGTGCGCAGCTCCTTACCAATACCCACATCAGCAATGTCCTTGATTTTAATCGGAGCATGATCGATATTCTTAACCACTACATCCTCAATGTCCTGGATGGTTTTTAGTTGACCGGGTGATCTGATGAGAATTTGCTGACCATTGGTCTCAACATAGCCTGCGCCCACATTGGAATTGTTCAATTCAAGTGCCTGGCTGATGTCTGCAAAAGATATCTCATAACTCAGCATCTTCTCAGGGCTGGGATTGACATGGTATTGCTTGTTAAAACCACCAATACTATTAACCTCAGTAACACCTGGAACCAGTGACAGTTGTGGTTTAATGATCCAGTCTTGAATTTCACGAAGCTCTGTTGAGTCAATGATTGTTCCGTCATCCTGTATATACCCCTCTTCGGCCTCAACGGTGTACATGAAAATCTCACCCAAGCCGGTGGCAACAGGGCCCATTTCAGGCTCTAAACCTTCTGGTAATAATCCTTTGATGGCACCTAACCTTTCATTGATGAGGTTTCTGGCAAAGTAAAGATCGGTGCCTTCCTCAAAAACAACTGTTACCTGCGATAACCCATAACGGGATAATGATCGGGTATAGGACAGTTTAGGTATTCCAGCCAGAGCAGTCTCAACTGGATAAGTAATCCTCTGTTCGGCTTCAAGTGGTGAATACCCGGGTGCTTCTGTATTGATTTGAACTTGAACATTGGTGATATCAGGTACCGCATCAATCGGTAATTTCTGATAATTCCATACGCCTGTCCCAATCAACAGCAAAACACCTGCCATCACCAACCAGCGCCTCTTGATTGAGGCTTTAATAATTGATTCAATCATTTTATCCTCCTTCAGTGATCGTGCGAAGCGCCTGATTTTTCTATATCAGCCTTAATTAGGTAACTGTTCTCAGAGACATACTCATCTCCAATACTGAGCCCAGTTAGAATTTCTGTGAACTGGCCATCTGTACGTCCAGTTTCAACAACATACGCTGAATAAGTTGGTCCATTTTTAACAAATACCACAGAATTGTTCTCAATGATTTGAATGGCTCTGGTGGGAACGACCAAATCTGCTTGGGTCGTGTTAACACTCACATGCCCAGAAACCAATAACCCAGTGGTCCATTCTTGAGCCTGATTATTGATCAACACTCGGGCAATGGAGTATGGCTTTTCATTCTGAGATGGAATGATGTGTTCAATTTCAGCAACCACAGTATTATCAGACCCAGAAATCATTACATTTTGACCACTTTTAATTTGACTCAGCTGGCCTGGGAAAATTTGTAACTCTGCCCAAATCTTTTCGAAGTTAGCCACCGTAAAAAGTACTTGATCAAGTGCCATTTCACCGGGATTGGCGTGTCTGGCTACAATTACACCAGGCATAAGGGCTTTGATGGGGTATTTTTTCAGACTTTCGTTAGATTCTACAAAAGCCAGTGTGTCTCCCACTTTGACAGTATCACCAATTTGAACATTGACATTAACTACTGTGCCAGGGAATCTGGCTCTGATGTGGCTTACTTGACTGGGGTCGTTAACTGTTTTGCCATAAACTTTTAATTGTTCATTGATGACTCCAGATGTGGCTATTTCGGTCTTAATCATCGACTTTCTGGCAATCTCATCATCAATTGTAACTATTTGTTCATTCTCATCATGGTCATCTCCATCAGTATGGTTACCGGAAGCCAAAGCCATTGATGTAAAAAAGAGCAAGAAAAATAGTATGGATATTTGTAATAGAATTGACTTCATGAGTCACCTCCTTTGGTTTGTTGGGTTTTGATGTAAATGGGTTCTGCCATAATCCGTTCTAATTGAACACCGTATTTCAGAACATCAGTGGCGGTATCAATCAATGACTTCTTGGATTGGATCAGATCCGCTCTGGCCGCTGAATATTCTAGATACCCATACCTGCCGTCTAAATAGGCCTCTCTGGTCAATTCAAGGGCATGTGAGAGTGCTGGAATGATTTCATCTTCCAATGCCGTGTATTTTTCAATTGAAGCTTCCCTGAGTGAATAAAAATCATTAACCTGTCCATACAGCTCAAGCAAAGCAACTCGCTGCTCAGAATTGTATGAATCAATGACAGCCTCGACTTCAACCAACGCACCTTGGTTTCTTTTATTCTTAAACAAAGGAACACTGA
>JBPOFV010000168.1:0-5290 GCA_051252335.1 Marinicella sp.
GTTTGTGGTTTTGCGGTTTACAAATTTGTATGGTGATACTGCAGATTGGGAATCTCAAAAGAACGCCTTATTTACCCTCATGTCTTTTTTGAACACACAGAAATATCCACCTTCGTTGTTGTATCTATTAATGACTTTGGGCCCAGCCTTCTTATTGTTGATATTCTTTGAGAAAAAATCGTTCAAATGGTTTAATTTTTTCCGGATCTTTGGTCGGGTTCCGTTCTTCTTTTATGTCTTGCATTTCATGGTCATACACTTGACATCATTGGTGTATTTTAAATTGGTTTATGGTGAATGGTTTGATTTGGCCAACAACCAAAATTCACAGACATGGCCGGATTTTTATGAACCTTCTTTGTTAAGACTGTATGCAGCTTGGGCCGTAATTGTCATCTTTTTCTATTTTCTCTGTAAATGGTTCGACCAATATAAATCGACTCATAAACAATGGTGGCTTAAGTTTTTGTAGATTTTTGTCATTGCGAGGGAGGAACGACTGTGGGAATCTTCCACAGCTCCCGTGATTGACTTAAAATAACATCAGGGTATTTTTTAGCAATAGTCACAGCTTCATTTCTGCTATCCTCGTGGTTGCCAATGGTGCTCTGGTCATTGGAAACACATGGTCTTTCTGAGGTTCTTCGACTCCCTTCGCTCGCCCAGAATGACATTACACCTGTTGATGTGTGAATGGTGTGGCTAAAGTTAGTCCGTGTTCAGACTGTAGATCAAAGGCTGCACGGTTAAGTGCATATCTGGCTTGTTTAATTCGATAAACCGATTCTACGCGATAATTCAAACGCCAAAGGATGGCATGGTCACCTGGATTGACTAAGACCAATTTAGGTGTCTTCTCTGGATCTAATTGTTTTTCTAATTCACTGGCGCGTTGCCAAACTGCCTGGACGTACGCTTCAACTTGTGCCGAGGGTGTGTCATAACCAATGTTGAATTCAACATAGTCATTCCAAAAAGGAGCGTCCACTTTGTTGAGTACTTCAACTGGAACGGCTCTGATTTTTGAGTTAGCTACAATGATGTTGTGTTTTTGGATCACATCATGAAAGGTGGTCTCAGTCAGTGACATGCGTCTGACCACACCCAGAATATCCATTGATTTAATGCGGCAAACCACGCCCGGGGCAATTTCTCCTTGGTGTAACATGATTAAACCACTGACTGCATCATGGGCCCAGGCTTCTTTGGTACCAAATAAAATCACCAAGATGCCACCGATGACACCTGTGGCTTGTAACCATGATGTGACTTGCCAAATATTAATCAATAACAACAATGAAACAGCGATGGTGACCAATAAGATGATGATGTAACCCATTTCAGATTGGTACGTCCTGGTTTTGGATTCTTTGCCATCAATGGTTCTGTTTTTACCGTATTTCTTGATGGTCCAAGTATGAGAAAACTGGGCAAATAAATAACTCAATAGAAACACCAGTCCAGTTTGTGAAATCCGTTTTAAGAATTCACTGTGTCCATTGTCACTGATGAAGTAGTTCCACATCCAATCGAATAAATAAATGGATAACAACAAGACGTTCATCAAACGTAACTTGCTTGATCGTTTTTTGTTTAAATCTTCTGAGCCAGAAGGCACCACTTTTTTAAATAAAAAACCAGCGATAAAAAACAAACTGACATTAAGAATCACAGCCACTTTGCCAAACACTGAAAGGGCTACATAATAAGTTGTCAGTGAATCGATCATTGTTTATTGATATGTATGTTGTGTTGGGTTAATTCATTGAATATGTGATCAAACCAAGTTTGATTTTGTCCAATGATTTCTGGTGGAATGACGCCATGTGGTAAATCATCATGTGCCAAGGCCAAACGGACACCAGCTGCACAGGTAAATCCCGTGGTGCGAGCCATGGAAGAGATGTTGTTTTGGTGATCATAATGGTCTATTAATTGAAAAGTTTCAGCCATGGCTTGGCCATTTTTTATGCCGCTGGCTGAAATTTCCATCACGGTTAAATCAGGTTCGTTTTCGCCAAATTGCCATTGTTCCAACAACACTTTGGCAGTGGCATCTCTGTGTGCTTCCTTGAAAAATCCGGCATCAATTAATTGTTGTATAAGGCCTGCATGACCATTGTAGCGAATGGTTTTTTCTGCCATATTTGGGATGTTTACAGTTTGTAGGAGTGAACGCAATCCATCGGTGTTAAAGGCTTCCATGTGTCCCACACCTTTAAAATACAACGATTCAATTTCACTCATGGCCGGTAAAATAATTTCTTCCCCATGCCTTTTCATTCGAGCAGGACGTGTATATTCTTCAATCACATCCAAAGGGGCGAAGGGGGCTTTGTATTCAAAGGGTTTCAATCGTTCAACAGGAACACCACCTACTTTACAGGCAAAACTGTCAACCTGATCATATTGAGTCACAAAATGACCCGCGTATAAGTTGGATATACCAGGAGCCAAGCCGAAATCCACCAGTGCAGTAACGCCATTGGCTTTGGCCAGCTCATTCAAAGCCAAAGCATCTTCAGCAAAAAATGAAATATCGACTATGTTCTTTTTTAATTCAATCAATGCACGCAATCGATCAAAACCCAACAAACTGGGTAATGCACCAACCACCAAATCAAATGGTTCAACCAATGCCCCCAAAGCATCATCATCACAAGCATTGACCGAGACCAAGCTACAGTTTGCTGCTAGGTTTGATAAATGGCTGATGTTTAAATCGGCTAAAGTGACTTGGTGATCCACAGCTAAATTCTTTGCAATTGCGGCACCAATTCGACCACCACCTAAAACCAATATTTTTTTCATTAAACCACTCTCATTAAAATCATTAAAATTAACCAAGCAAATATGCCTGCTATCACATCATCTATCATGATGCCAAATCCGCCTTTGACCTTCTTATCCAACCATTTTATCGGAAATGGTTTGATGATATCAAAAAATCGAAACAGTAAAAATCCAGTCAGTAACCATGGCCACTCATTGGGGACTAAAAACAAGGTAATCCATAGACCGACAAATTCATCCCAAACAATGCCACCATGATCATGCACACCTAAATGGTGACTGGCACGATCACAGATATAGATGCCTAAGAAAAAAGCCAAAACGGTCAATGATAAATACACGGTCCAAGGCAAATTGGCCATCAGCAAATATAAAGGAAAGGCTGCCAAGGTTCCGAAAGTACCAGGCGCTTTGGGAGCCAAGCCGCTACCAAAGCCAAAGGCGAAAAAGCCAGATAAGGTTTTAAATGTCACTTGTTGAGTGTTCATGGTTTTCACGAGTTGAAATGCTCAAAGCCAGAAAAATCAGTGCTGATGGGTTGGTGTTGATTCAAAACCACAACACCATGACCTGAAATTATTTGCCCAATGATGTGACAATCTGCAGGTAAGTGCTCTTCATCTGCCATGTTAATGGTAAAACACAGCTGATAATCATCGCCACCAGCCAACACATATTCCTTCCATTTGGCATCTTTCTTGAGCACAGGATTGATGGGGATTTGAGTTAACTCAACCACTGCGGCAACCCCACTGGCTTTGCAAATATGACCTAAGTCAGCCAATAAACCATCTGAAACATCAATCATTGAAGTGGCCATGTCTTTGACTTTTTCAGATACATCTAAACGAGGAGTTGGTGTTTTTAATTGCGTGTTACAGGCTTTATTTTTGCGTGGGTTTTGCAGTGCAAAAGCTGCCGATCCCAGTTCTCCAGATATGACGACTAAATCATCTACCTGTGCCGAATTTCTGGTAATCGCGTGGTCGGTTTGGCCAATGACAGTGACGGTAATTGACAAGGGGCCTTGTGTGGTATCTCCACCAATTAATTGTGCCTCATGTTGTGACAATAGATCGGCAAACCCTTTGATAAAACCTTGGTTCCATTTAGGATCCATTTTAGGCAAGGTTAGATTCAATAGCACCCATTTAGGTTTCGCACCCATGGCTGCGATGTCACTGAAACTGACAGCTAAACTTTTGTGACCAATCGTGGCAGCTTGATCTGAATCTTTAAAATGTACGCCGGCCACCAAGGTATCGGTTGAAACCACCCATTGTTGACTGTTTTGAGGATTTATGATGGCTGCATCATCACCAATGCCCAAAACGGTGCCACTGGTTTCAGAGTTACACTGCAGTTTGATTTGGTCTATCAGATCAAATTCTTTGATGCATCACCTGTTTTAAGATTGGGTGGCTTGTGAGTCCATTTCAGTTTTCCGGGTCGCTGTGGCTACTTGTGTTAATACACCATTAACAAAAATATGCCCTCCTTCGGCGCCAAACTCTGTGGCCATAAGGATGGCTTCATTGATGACAACTTTGAAAGGTGTTTCGATGTGTTTAAGTAACTCATAAGTGGCCATGGTTAAAATGGCATATTCCACAGCGCCTAATGAAGATTTATCTCGCCCTAAATGTGGATCGATCTGTGCTTCAATTTCATCTTTATTGGCTTCTATGTAGCGCAGGGCAGATTTAAAGAACTCTGTATCAACTTTATTAAAATCTTGCTCTTCTAAAAATTGTTCGATAACAACTCGAGCCGTCATATCGTTATAATGCATTTGATACAAGGCTTGAACCAAACGTTTTCTGGCACGGTGTTTACGTGCCAGTGGTTCTGGGATTCTTTTGTTCTTTTTGTGTTCTGTCATTATTTGTTCCGGTCAGTGTTATCCGTAAACTGGAAACTGTTGGCACAAGTGGGTTACTTGACTGCGTACTTGTTTAACAACTTCATCATTTTCCATATCATCAAGGATATCACACATCCAGTGAGTCATGGCTGAGAATTCAGCGGCACCAAAGCCTCTGGTGGTGCCAGCTGGCGTTCCCAGTCTCAGTCCACTGGTAACAAAAGGTGATTTAGGGTCGTTGGGGACTGAATTTTTATTGACCGTAATGTGGGCTTCCCCCAATCGTGCTTCGGCGTCTTTGCCAGTGATGTTTTTATCAACTAAATCTAATAAGAACAAATGATTCTCTGTGCCGCCAGAAACCACGTTATAACCACGTTCTAGAAAAACTTTGGCCATGACTTGCGCATTGTCCACTACATTTTGTTGGTAGTTTTTGAACGCTGGTTCCAGTGCTTCTTTGAAAGCCACAGCTTTGGCTGCAATGACGTGCATCAGTGGGCCACCTTGAATTCCTGGGAACACCAATGAGTTTAATTTTTTTTCTATTTCCGGATTGGCTTTGGCTAATATGATTCCGCCCCTTGGGCCGCGCAATGTTTTATGTGTGGTTGAAGTTGTGACATCAGCAAT
>JBPOFV010000169.1:0-5280 GCA_051252335.1 Marinicella sp.
ATTGGGTAATCTGTCGTTATAGGTATTAAAAGCCACATTCACCCATTCAGGCATTTTATGCCCAAGGGTCAACAAGCTGACTTTCATTCGTCAGCAGTTTCGTTGATGTCCCAGAGTCCTTCTAAATGATAAAACTCACGTGCATCTGCACTCATCACATGTAAAACAGCATCACCACAATCAACGATCATCCACTCATCTGAGTTTAATCCTTCAGTGCTGAGGATTTCTTGACCTGCTTCATGTAATGCCTGTATCGCAGTATCAGCCAAGTGACGCATGTGTCGATTTGAGCTGCCAGTGCAAATAATCATAAAATCTGTCACAGATGTTAAGTGACCGACTTTCAAATTAACTGTGTTTTGCGCTTTGGCGTCATCGAGTGCTTGGGTAATGACTTCTGAGATGTGATTGGCTTGTTTAGGGGTTTCTTTGATTTCTTGCACAAACTATTACTTTATTGAATCGTTGGCATTTTAACATGTAAATAAGTACAACATGAAATGCTTTCGCTTCATTCTGAGCTAATTTACATCAGATGGCATCTAATTGTTGTATTCCACGCCTGAATACACCACTGGTGTAAAACAATGTGTTTATTTGCAAGAAAACAGGGGCGAACAAGATCTGTTTATCATTCCTCATAACTTTTAGTCCAAAGTGACTTATAGATTTATACAACCAACGCACAATCAATCCTTAATCTGAATGGCATTGCCTCATACATATTGATACAATCTTCACATCACTCATGGAACAATATGACCAATAGAAACCACAAAATAAACCCACCAATTAATATGCCTTTGAAAATAAGTAAAACGCCCATAATAAATCAAGGCGAAGTAACTGCCAAACGAGCAGAGATAAAAGCTCACTTTATCAGCACCTATGAAACCTATGAAAACTTATTCTCTTGCTTAAATAGTGAGGATGCCTATTACCTTAAGCCAGAGTCTTTGCGGCATCCATTGATATTTTATTTCGCCCACACGGCAGTCTTTTTTATCAATAAACTGAGGGTCACAAAACTGATCGAGCACAACCTGGATGATGACATTGAATCCATGATGGCTATTGGTGTGGATGAAATGTCGTGGGATGATTTAAATGATGACAATTACAATTGGCCATCTGTTCAGGCGGTTCAAAATTACCGCAACCATGTCAAACAACTGGTCTTAAATTTGATCGACAACCTTGAATTAAATTTACCGATTCAATGGCAAGACCCCTTCTGGATTATCTTGATGGGAATAGAACATGAACGCATTCATTTAGAGACATCATCGGTATTGATTCGGCAAATGGATCTACAACATGTTAAATCACAGCCACAATGGCCAAGACATCAAGTTGATCATCCTGTGGTGCAAAACAAATTAATTCATATTCCAGGCGGGCACATAAAACAAGGCCGGACTTTACCCAGTGAAACATATGGATGGGATAACGAATACGGAAACAAAACCACCACTGTAGACGATTTTAAAGCCAGTCAGTTTTTGGTCTCTAATCATGAATTTAAACACTTTGTAGAAGACGGTGGATACCAAGACAAACAGTGGTGGACAAAAGAAGGCTGGCAATGGCGTAAGTTCAAAAAAGCTCAACACCCCACTTTTTGGCTACAAAAAGATAATCAGTGGTATTACCGCAGTATGACCGAAGAGTTCAAAATGCCATGGAGTTGGCCAGTTGATGTTAATTATTTGGAGGCCAAAGCCTTTTGTAATTGGAAAGCGGCTCGAACTGGTCATGCCATCAGACTGCCTACTGAAGCAGAATGGCATCAGTTGTATGAACATTCCATGGGTGGTGATGCCCACCATCATTATCCACACTGGACTGATGTCCCAGGCAACATCGATCTGACCTATGCGTCGTCATCGGTACCTGTTGATCAATTCCTATTTGGCGCAGAACAAATCGGAGATGTCATCGGCAATGTTTGGCAATGGACAGAAACCGCAATTGATGGTTTGGCAGGGTTTCAAGTACACCCTGCCTACGATGATTTTTCTGTACCTACATTCGATGGACAACACAATATAATCAAAGGGGGAAGCTGGATTAGTACGGGCAATGAAGCCCACAGAGATGCCAGATACGCCTTTCGCAGACACTTTTTTCAACACGCAGGATTTAGATACGTAGAATCGGAGCAAACCGTGGACCAAACCTTTAACACTTATGAAACAGATGACCTCATTTCACAATACCTTGAATTTCATTATGGCGATGAGTACTTTGGTGTACCAAATTTCCCCAAAGCTTGTATCGATACATTGATTTCGCATATCGACTTAACAAATAACAATCGGGCCTTGGATTTAGGCTGTGCGGTAGGCCGCAGTTCATTTGAGTTGGCACGCCATTATGATCATGTTGATGCCCTAGATTTTTCCACTCGGTTTATCAGAAATGCAATTAACCTGATCGAACATGGCGAAGTTAAATACATGATTCCAACTGAAGGAGAGTTGACTACTTTGAAATCCTTCAGTTTAGCTGAATTGAAATTAGGTGAAAGAACTCAGAACATCGATTTTTCCCAAGGTGATGCGTGTAACTTAAAAACAAAATACAGTCACTACGATTTAATTTTTGCGGGTAATCTCATTGATCGCCTTTATCAGCCCAAACAATTTTTAGACAGCATTCAAGAACGCCTCAATCCAGGCGGCTATCTGGTATTAACTTCTCCATACACTTGGTTAGAAGAATTCACAGAAAAGGATAATTGGCTTGGAGGCTTGAAAATCAATGGCGAAAATTACACCACATTGGATGCTCTTAAAGAACACCTCAAATCGAATTTTGATATGGTTTGCATACCTCAAGATGTGCCCTTTGTGATCAGAGAAACTGCCAGAAAACATCAACACACGATCGCTCAATTGACCATTTGGAAAAAACACTCACAGTGAAGTTCAGTGCTTTTAAAATGGCACAATTCAGTGCCCAGTGGCCGCCAGGTTCATTGGAGAATATGCACAGCAGCAATCCAGCACCATTGAACTGGCTTGAATTGAGTCACTTGTTAGGCATGGACCTCAATGGTTTGATGCAAAAAACTCCATTCAATTATGAGCCTACCCAAGGCAATGCGGTGCTGCGAGAACAAATCAGCACTGCCTATTTCACAGAGATTAACACAGATGATGTGGTGCTTACATCAGGTGCTCAAGAAGCCATATTCCTGGTTATGCAGGCACTTTTGTCACCTGGAGATCAGGTCATTACATTTACCCCCAGTTTTGAGCCCTTGGTAAAAGTTGCCGAGGAAATTGGCGCCAATGTCGCAGCATTGCCCCTTGATGAATCAAAGGGCTGGGCCATTGATTGGGAGCAACTCAAAAGCACTTTTTCCAACAACACCCAATTATTGGTGATAAATTTTCCACATAACCCCACAGGAAAAACCATCAGTTCCGATGAACTCAAACGACTGGTTAGCTGGTGCCAAAAACATGACTGCTGGTTGTTTTCTGATGAAGTTTTTCGTGGACTAGAGCATGCCAATGCAGATAAAACTCCGGCAGCAGCAGACCTTTATGACAAGGCAATCAGTATGGGCGTTATGTCTAAAGCGTTGGCGTTGCCAGGCATCCGGCTGGGTTGGTTGGTTTCAAGAAATATAAAGTTAATAGAACAACTGATGGCCATCAAATCACATTTGTCTATTTGTCAAAGTAGTTTAGATGCACAGCTGTGCCAAGCCATTATCCCGAGCAGTGAGAAACTTTGGCAAAGAAACCTTAAAATCATCCTCAGCAATAAAGCCCTTATTAACCAGTTATTATCCAATCACGATACCATGACTTGGCACGAGCCAACTGGTTCAGCCACAGCTTTTATACAGTTGAAAAATCAATCAGGGGAATCTTACGCTCAAGATTTAGCACAGCACAAAGGATTACTGGTGCTGCCAGATTCGGTATTTCTGACACAACAACGTGGCTTCAGATTAACTTTAGGAAGAATTGATTCAGATTCGTTGTTTGAACAAATATTTGCTGTTAATCAGCTGAATTGATGTTTTGATCCATCATAGCAAAACTGTAAACTTTATTTCTGCCCTTGTTTTTGGCTTCAAACAAAGCCAAATCAGCATGGGTTAACAATGAAGAAATCCTGTATCCGGATAGCACCGTTGAACTGACGCCAAAACTGGCTGTGATATTAAAATCTGCTCCAGATTCTCGACAATCCATGATCTCAATAGCGACACGCATCCTTTCCATTAATTTCATCATAGTGTCTTGGCTGATGCCTGGGCAAACAATGCTGAACTCTTCACCACCTAAACGCGCTATTAATATGTCCTGATCCGCCACTTCCTCACAAACCAAGATCACATTTCTCAACACCCAATCACCGACTAAATGGCCATACAGATCGTTGACTTTTTTGAAATGATCCAGATCCATAATCGCCAAGTTAAGAGGCAAGTTTTGTTCACTGCAATCTGTCAACAGTTCTTTCATTCGCTCTTCAAATGCTTTGCGAGTAAATACCTGAGTCAGGTGATCAATGTCCGCGACCTGTTTGAAATAATCATGCTTTCTTTTGATTCTGAAGGCCCAAACTGCCAAGGCCATAAATAAACTGATGACCAGCATAATCAATAACTGCTGTTTTTTGGCTTCTTGTTCAGATAATTTTTTTTCTAGCAACAAGACCTTGTTACTTTGATTCAGTTGCTCAATTTCTAATTCCTGAGCTAGATTGGCATGCTTAACTCGATAATATGCCACTTGCGAAGCCAACTTCTTTTGATAAATAGATTTTTCAACTTGGCTTTTTTGAACCAAGTAATCATAGGCTTGTTCAATTAACTGTTCTTCAAAACTGATTTCAACCAATACGTTCAAAGCAATTAATAGCTGTTCAGACTCTCCAATTGACGCATTTTCATTCAACGCCAGTTTGGCATAAGATAAGGCTTCTACATTTTGGTTTGCTATCCATAGAACATGAGACAGCAGCGCATGATAATACACCCTGAGATTTTTATATTGCGTGTCATCAACCGCTAACTTTAGCGATTTCAATCGCTCAACAGCTGATAAAGCAGCCATTCTATCATTTGTTGTTTTAAGACTGAATTGATATCTGATTTGATCAAATCTCAAAAATAATGCTGAAATGGGCAGTTGTACTTGCTCACAATTTTCAATAGCTGCACCTATCTCATCTACAAATTCTTCACCTTTGCCTTGCCTCATCAATATTCTATACTTATTGAACTCACCCATACAAAGATCACGGTTAGAC
>JBPOFV010000170.1:0-5255 GCA_051252335.1 Marinicella sp.
CGGTAATAATAAGTGCTCAAACCAATGATATACAGCTCATTAATTCTATGCATTTGATTGGTGGAATTGAAATTCCTCATTATGTGGTCGCTTATTTTGAAGCGGATATCAATTTTGAGGATATGCGCACAATTCCTGATAGTGTAACCATAAATCTGCCAGATGGTACGACCACAACGGTTCATCAAACTTATTTCATTGGCAGGTCAGGATACACTTACAGTGATCCGCCTGAGCCACGAATAATCGTAACCCCTGGAGCTACGCTTGAAGATATGAGGTACTTTTGGGCAGGTAGTGATTTCGACCAACATGTCACCATGACAGTATATGGAACTCGAATATTGAGTTCGATCTGGTCAAATGGGAAAAAATATTTAATTCAATACAACAGTGAAACAAGCTCGAATCTAATTTTTGAGTTGTTACCGGTTCCTATCAGACCTGGCCCTATTGAAAGGGTTGATGTTTTGAATTTTAAGATGTTGTTGCTATTAGTTTCTGTTTTTATCTTGGCTGTTGGGAACAAATTTAGGGATTAATTCCTTCAATAAGGATTTGCACTCAGTTGTTTACTCATTGAATTCATTTTCTATTTATGAATTAAATCAATTCTGATACTGATTTCATTTAACCAACTTCTCCTGGTTGATTATCTTTTTATGGCGTGATTTTGCTCAAAATGACGCATATAGTCATAGGCACACTGATAAATAAGTGTCATTGATAAAACCCAGTACCACAAATCAGGTGAAATCATGATGACTGAAAAAAACAAATCTAAATATATAACCCAAACCGGTTTCAGTTTTTATTGTTTGCTTGCTGGCGTCGTGCTCAGTTTTGAAAACGAAGCCATGTCCTTACTTGGCCCTGAACAAAGGGTGGTTGCAATGGACAATGACAATTCAGATTGGTTTGGTCGCTCTGTTGACATCGATGGCGATTTTGCCATTATTGGTGCACCTGGTGATGATGAAGCTGGGACCAACGCGGGCGCTGCTTATGTCTTTATGCGTCAAGGAACAACATGGGTGGAGCTACAAAAATTAACTGCCGGCATTGATGCCGATAATTTCGATGAATTTGGCTTTGCTGTGGCCATTGAGCGAGACTTGTTGGCAGTAGGTGCACGCTGGGATGATGATATGGGCACCGATGCCGGTGCAGTCTACTTATATGAATGGGATGGTATGGAGTGGTTGTTCATAGAAAAATTACTGCCCAATGACCCTAATAATGCGGCATACTCTTATGGTACAGCGGTAGATATTGGTATGGCCATTCCTTTTGGAGGCACTGTAGAAGTGACCAATGTGGTAGTTGGTGCGCCCTTGGCGGATAATTTTCAAGGTGTGGTATTCCTGGTTCAACGCAATGGTGATATTTGGCAGACCTTGGGACGGTTCAGTGACAGTGATAATATTGGACTGAATGACAAAGGGCTGTTCGGAAGTTCTGTTGAGATCCATGGAGATGTGCTCATTGCTGGTGCGCCAGATGATGATCAATTGGGTTCTAACGCTGGCGCGGCATATATATTTGGTAGAGCCAACATCAACAACATATGGTCAGAAACCTCAGCCTTGTACCCAACCACAGCCAATGCTGGTGACCGTTTTGGCTTTTCGGTTGCAATCGATGAAGGCATTGCGGTGGTGGGAGCGCCGGCCAATTCGGCCAGATCCGGTCGAATTTTCACCTATGCCAACACCAACCATGAATATACAGCTGGAGGCATTGGGGAGGAATATGGATCATCTGTAGCGATTGATATGGACTCTAAAATCATGTTGGTGGGTGCCAAAAGAGTGGCAGATGGTGGGCCAAGTGGTGATAATGCTGGTGCCACTTTTATTCTCACTCAGGATGAATTCAGTATTTGGCAAGCAGCTGGAGAAGTCAAAGCTTCAGATGCCGCCATCAACAAAGAATATGGAGAAGCCGTAGCCATCAGCCGAGGCATAGCCTTAATTGGTGGTGCTGAAGAAGATGCTTTCACATCGGGTGCAGCCTACATTTATACAGAACTGCTGTTTAAAAATGGTTTTGAATAAGTTTAAACACAATATGTCCATTTTATAATTGCGGCTTGAGTTATTTAATTTCAAGTCAATCAATGATTAATCAGTGCCACCATCAAATTAATAAGTATTACTGAATGGTATGTTTCATGCTGTACGGCAGTTAAACACCTGCTTCGTGTGCTTGGACATCGGCATGGTATGAGCTTCTAACCAATGGGCCAGCGGCAATGTGTTTGAACCCTAATGTGTAGCCGTATTCTTCAATGGCTTTGAATTCATCGGGAGTCCAGTAATTCAGTACTGGGTGATGATCTTGGGTGGGTTGTAGGTATTGGCCGATGGTGATCATTTCCACATCGTGATCTGCTAAATGCCTGAGGGTTTCTTGGACTTGTTCGTATGTTTCACCCAAACCAACCATAATGCCTGACTTGGTTGGGATATTTGGGTGTTGGGCTTTGAATTTTTTCAATAAATCTAATGACCATTGATAGTCTGCACCTGGACGCACATCTTTATACAATGCATAGGCAGTCTCTAAGTTATGATTGAACACATCGGGTGGACTGACAGCCAATATCTCAAGGGCTTTGTCCATGCGACCTTTGCCTCTGAAATCAGGAGTCAGGATTTCAATTTGGATGTCAGGATTTTTGGCTCTGACAGCAGCAATACAATCAACAAAATGTTGGGCACCACCATCTTTTAAGTCATCTCGATCAACCGAAGTAATCACCACATATTTCAAACCCATATCAGCGATGGTCTGGGCCAGGTTTTCGGCTTCCTTTGGGTCTGGAGCCAAAGGTCGACCATGGGCCACATCACAAAATGAACAACGGCGGGTACAGACTTCGCCTAAAATCATGAAAGTGGCCGTACCTTTGCCAAAACATTCATGTATATTTGGACATGAAGCTTCTTCACATACGGTTACCAATGAATTTGATCGCAGTTTACTTTTGAGTTTTTGTACCGCATTGCCGGTAGGGATACGCACCCTGATCCAATCAGGTTTTCGCAAACGTGGCGCATTTGGATCAAAACCAGCTCGGTTGCGGTTGGTTTTGTTGGCCCCAAGCTCTTTGGCACCTGCCACTTTTTTAGCCAGTTCTTTTTTGGCGGGCTCAATGTTCAATGGTATTTTGTTTGTCATGATAAACCTACTAACTGTAATGCTTGTTAAGCTGCGTTCTGATGTTGGGCATTGAAGTTTAAGTTGTCACAAAAAGCAGTGATTAACTGTTGTTCAACCGTGGCCACTTTGACTTCATTGGCTAAATCCGCCAATTGTATGACTTTCAAGTCTGAAAAGCCACAAGGATTGATTCTTTGGAAGGGTTCTAAGTCCATATTGATGTTAAATGCCAGGCCATGAAAAGAGCAGGCCTTGCGAATTCTTAAACCCAATGAGGCGATTTTGGCGCCATCCACATAAACACCTGGTGCGTTGTCTTTGCGTGCAGCTTGGATGCCATATATGGCCACTGTATCAATGATCGCTTGTTCAATACCATTGACCAGTGATTTTACCCCGATGCCATGCCGGCGTAAATTAATCATGGGATAAGCCACGATTTGGCCAGGTCCGTGGTAAGTGACTTGGCCACCACGATCTACTTGAATCACCGGAATGTCGCCAGCGGCTAAGACATGTTCAGCTTTGCCGGCCAATCCTTGGGTAAATACCGGTGGGTGTTCTACCAACCACAATTCATCAACAGTATGCTCATCTCTTTGATCTGTGAAATCTTGCATTTGGCGCCACACCGGTTCATAGTCTTTACGTCCCAAGTGTTTGACTATAATATTTTGAGTGGTGTTGGAGTGACTGGTCATAATCAGTGAATAAATTCAGCAGTTTAGAGTGTCCACATCACTTCTTTAATTGTATTGATGTCTTGATATATGCTGATCAAATGCTCTTTCGATTGGGCATAAACCAACACGGTGACTGATTGATACTTGCCGGTTGAACTGGTTTTACAATGCACTGAATTGCTGGACACTTCAGGGGCATGCTGCTTAACAATGTCAGTAATTTTTTGTTTAAACTCGGGTGTATTAGGTCCCATGGCCTTCACTGGGTATTCACATGGAAATTCAAACCCTTTACCTTCAACTTGGTCTAAGGAAATCATCAGTCGTCATCTCCGAAAGATTTAAACCACAATCCTATGCCATCCATGCTGCGTGACCACCAGCCAGCTTGTTCAGCTGTTTGTAAGGCAATCAATGGTTTTTGCATGATCAATTCACCATTCAGTGCGATGTTGAAAGTGCCTAATTGCGTTCCTTGTTGGATAGGTGCAGTGAGCAGACCAGGAATGTCTGCACTGGCTTCCAACTGATCATAAGTGCCTTTAGGGATGGTGATGAATAAATCTTCCGCCAAGCCCAAGGCAATGTCTTCATCTTCACCCTTCCAGATTTCAGGCTTGACTTGTTGTTCACCAGCTCGATAGAGTTTGTGTGTTTCATAAAACCTAAACCCATAATTAATTAATTTTTGTGTTTCATCGGCACGGGCTTTTTCAGAATCAGTACCCATGATGACATTGATCAAACGCATGCCATTGCGCATGGCTGAAGTTGCCAAACAATAACCAGCTGCTTCAGTATGACCTGTTTTAAAACCATCAACAGTGGGATCGCGGTATAACAATGTATTGCGGTTGTGTTGTTTAATTTTATTGAAAGTAAATTCTTTTTCTGAATAAAAATGATACAGCTGTGGAAATTCTGTAATCATGGCTTGTCCTAACAGTGCCACATCATGAGCCGTCACTAAATGTCCTTCTGCCGGTAAGCCTGTGGCATTGAGAAAATGTGAATTTTCCATACCTAAGTTCTTGGCATGTTGGTTCATCATGCTGGCAAAAACTTCTTCACTACCGGCGATATGCTCTGCCAGGGCCACACAGGCGTCATTGCCAGACTGGATAATCATGCCGCGAATCAAGTCCTCAACCAGGACTTGTTTATCCACTTCAATAAACATCTTTGAGCCACCAGTTCGCCATGCTTTTTCACTGACAGTGATCATGTCATCCAAGGATAAATTACCGGACTTCACTTCAGAGAAAACCACGTATGCTGTCATCATTTTTGTGATACTGGCTGGTTCAACTTGCAAGTGTGGGTTTTCAGATGCCAACACTCGGCCACTGTGAAAGTCCATTAAAATGTAGCTACTTGCATTAACTTGTGGTGGTGCAGGTGTGGTGT
>JBPOFV010000171.1:0-5238 GCA_051252335.1 Marinicella sp.
GCACCATTTATTAGTTTCCTATTTCTCTTGTCCTTTGGTATCAATAGCCAGGCTCAAGTGACAGAAGATGGCTTATTGCCAGAGTCAAACCGTGATTATCAGTTTGATTATGCTGAAATCATGCCCCAATCATTCAGTTCATTTGAAGAGGTTGCAGCATGGGCTGATGTGGTGGCCATTGCCCAAGTAGTTAATATAGATTACTTAAAGACCCGAGAATTAAATGCAATGGGACAAGCCTTTTTAACCGTTCGAGTACCTTACAAAGGTGTTCAAAAGGACCAACTACTTACTGTCAGCAGCAAAGGATTTGAAGACCATGTTTGTTACTATCCTGACCGAATTGAAGAAGGTGAACGTTTCCTTGTGTTTTTAAAGAATTCAAAAAATGAAGGTGAATACCATGGTTTCAATCCATATTGCCAACTCCAAGTCTTGTTAACTGACATTGGGCAATATGCACTTCGTTATCCGCTTACGCTTGACTTTGAATTACCTGCTGAGTTGGTTAAAGATTTACAATTCAATGATCCACATGCAACAGTTGATGCCACTGAATGGACTGGCTTAAGCAGAGAAGAACATCAAAAACAATTCAACAGTATCCTGTCAGAAGATGCCGACATGTTTCAAAAATTCTTTTACCTGACTTATACCCAAGGTATCATGATTTATGAAATCAGAAAGTTAATGAACATCCCGGTTCAACAAAGGATAAACTCCAAACAAATGTAAATGTCAGAACACTGGAATCGATTGAATTCCAGTGTTCAAAGCACACTTTCCTATCCATTCAACAGATTCATTCTGGAGACTCTTCTTCAATTTGAAACAATGCACCTAAGTTGATCGTACCATGCACACTGGGCTCCTGTATGGCATCATGATTGGTTGGATCTCCCGTGTTTAAATTTGAGGCTGTATCATCAGGTGGAAAGAGCACCAAAGTATTTAAGAATGCCAAGACATTTTGTTGGTCTCTTGAGTTTAAGCGTTCGTAGCTTCTTTTTGCATTATGGGCTTCACCACCATGTCTACGAATCACTGCATCGAGGTTGATACTTCTGCCATCATGGCCATAAGGTGGCGTTGAACCAACCCCCCAAAGCGGTTCTGTCACAAATTCAGTCACCACAGATCCATCAAAATCTCTTTCATGAAAAGCTGGGCCTAGATCATGACGTTTTAAATCTGAAAAAATATTTCTGACGATAAATTCATTCCCCTCTGGCAATATCAAAGGATACTGATTACCATCGTCTACCACTGAAAATCTTGTCGATGCTGTGGCATATAAATCATTAAAAATACCTCTTTCAGAGTCATAGACTGTTTCAACATCTGCCACACGTCGATCTGAATTGATAACAAGATTAGGCGTATGACAACTTAAACAACCAATTTCTCGCATGACCCTAAACCCCCTGTCTGTTTCTCGGTTGGTGCGGTATTGACCGGGCTTAAAATAATTCAACAAGTAAAATTCCATGTGGTCCACTAAAGCAGGATCAATTTCATTACTCATACCATCACCATCTGGGTCAGCGATTGAGTCACAGGCTGGTGGTCGCTCAAAGTCATCTAACTCAGGATCATAGACAAATCCTGAGGGACTGGTCATTAACAGTGGACTTACAGGATCTGTCGCAGCACAAAGCACAGGATCCCATGCCTGCAGGCCCATCTCATCTTTAAAGGCACCCATAATAAATTCACGAATGCTGATGGTTTGTCCATGATGAAAAAAGGGTTTCACCCTTAAGTCTGCGTCTATACCTTCTACTTCAGAAGTTTCTACGGTTCCATCTGGGCTTGCAGAAATCCGACCGAACCTAACTCCTTTACTTCTTAACTCAGTTGTTATTTCTCTGTTTCTGCTACTTGCCTCAGCGATTGCCTCAAATTGAATAGCACGCAGGTCACGGGTCATTTCATCGGCCAACTGTTCAACCAAACCCAGACCAAATAAATGAGGCGCGTCTCTACTGTCTGGCCTGGTTACTACATCACCGCCAAAACCTGCAGAGCCTTTGGGTCTACCATGACAGGCTGCACAACTATCAGCAAACCCAGCTCCCAGTGCTCTGGAGGTAGTGATGTCGCCAGTTGAAAAATCGTTCACTCTAGGACCATGCCCTTCTGCCAAGGTGAATTTACGTTGAAATAATTGACGTCCTCGCCTGATTGACCGTGCTGGGTCACGCTTTATCAAAAACACCGCAGAACCGAATGTCTCTACATCACCATGTCCACTCCCAATTTGATTTTCAAGCGATTTGGCTATACAGCCGTTGGGAACATCTGTTGTATTTATCCCTGCCTGAGCACATTCAACCAATTGCCCAAATGCTGAACCAGACAACAAAACAAATGTTGTTATTAACAAACTTCTTATCAATACTTGATTACTTTTCACATGCGGCTCCTATATATAATTAAGATCCATTGTTCAGAGTAATTGTGGAGGAAATAAGGATGAATTAAGGATCAGCCTGAAACTGTGAAGTGGTCGAGAATAATTAAGTACACTCAAGCCACCAACTTTTTCTGTTGGTGGCTTATCAATTTAAAGCTAACTGCTTAAGGCATCTCAGATAATGCTTCACACAAGGTGATATTTTCAGCAGTTGGTCGAGTTAAGGGGATGGTACCACTGAGGTCTGCGGCAGGAATAGAATACTCCATTAAGGCGTTGGCACAATCTATAAATAGCAACTTCATGGTGCCATACTCGCTGGTTTTAACTGGCGCAGGGTCATCAAAGATTCCACCCGTTGTTAGAAACACTTGTAAATCGGATTTGTTACCATTAATTTGTCCAAAACCTGTAAACCATCGATGGTTGCCATCGCCAAGTGTTGATGCATTGTCAGGATTGGGCTTTACATCAAAAGTAAAAAAGCCAACAAAGATATTGCCTTGATCTGGAAATACACTAACAAACAACCCTTGACCAGACGTGGCCGGGTTTAACCATGCACCATTCATTCCAGAATTGATATGAAGTGAAGATTCCCTTACAACATCACCTGCCACCACATAGACCCGGTTGCCTCTTGCTGCAGTAACAACATAATCATCCATTAAATCACCATTCACATCACCAATACCAATGGCATCAAAACCGAGTTGACTGAGGGCAATGGTATGAGTCATTGATTGCATGATAGAACCATCGGCACCTGAAATCACTTCAACACGACCTTGTTGATTGGATCCGGCGGTATAATACCCAACGATAATATCTGCAAAGCCATCATTGTTAACATCCCCTGCACGACGACCAGGACCAGCACCTTCTCCTGCAGCGCCATTGATGCGATACAGCACCTCTTGGTTTAGCCCGGAAAAGATATACACTCGGCCTGCGCCTCCCCCATGGTTATAGTCACCAACATAAATGTCTTCAACGCCATCATTGTTTACATCGCCTATACCAGCCACGAAAAACTGTCCAAACACATTGGCACCAGTATCGGGATTCAGATCAAATAACCTGGCGCCATCAGCTCCTGAATACACATAAGCTTTACCACCATTCCCAGAGCCTGCTGCATAAGCACCAATGATGTGATCATTGACACCGTCATTATTAACATCACCCAACAAACCTACACCACCACCAAATCGATCTTGTGATGATTCTGCGTTATAACTGCGAATTAATTGACCCGTGCTGCCAGAATAGACATAAGCTTTTCCTGATAAGCTTCCTTGAGAACCATTGCTTTCCGCTCCAATCAGAAAATCGCTGCGACTGTCCCCATTCACATCACCTGCTGATGCAACTGCTGAGCCAAAGCGATCACCCAAATTTTCACCAGTTAGCCGCCAAATTTCATCACCTGATGCACCTGAATATACCAGGACAATTCCGGTTGAATTGTTGAAGGTTGTTCCACCTAATATAATATCAGTGACACCATCTCCATCCACATCACCAGCATCAGCTAGGGCATAACCTAAGCTGCTCCCGCTTAAACCAAAAGTATGCAACAATTGTCCATCAGCTCCTGAAAAAACATCGACTTTACTGCCACCAGTTGAACTGACCATGTAATCCATCACTGAATCACCATCAATGTCGGACAATTCTGAAGCAGCCCAACCGTAAAACCCAGAACCCGTTTTAGTTTGCAGTATTTGTGTTCCATCTTGAAATTGTGCATGCACATGAACGGTCACTAAACTACAAAGCCAAAGAATAATTTTTCTTTGCCTAATTTTCATTTCAAATCTCCCAATTAATGCCTCAGCATATAAGTATACGATTCTGTTTATCTTCACAATGGTGATACATAATTTGCAGAACCTACTAATAACAGTGTAGACAGACAGGATAATTCTTTCAAATTTTTAAACATAGTATGAATCGATTGCATGATTGACGGATGAACGAATTTGCTGTATGTTAATTAATGCGTTAATCCAAGAAATCCACAGGAATTTCCTGTGATCAAAACTTAATAGGGGAAAAAAATGAAGAAATATCAAGTAATTCTATGGGTACTTATGCTGATGCCAGCATTATGTTTGGCCGAAGAAAAAGCGCCAACACTCCTTTCCGATAGCTGGACCATAACACCTAAAGCTGATCATGTCGCCGACTTTGAAGCAGCATTTAAAGAACATCTGGCCATGCGAACAGAAAAAGGAGATACGCGTCATTGGGATACTTATGTGGCAGTGACTGGAGACAAACTCAATAGTTACATTGTACGTTCATGTTGTAAACCTTGGGCTGAACAAGATACTTACAGTAAATGGTCTCAAGAAACTTTGGGCAATCATTTCAACGAAACAGTCAATCCATTTGTAGAATCCTATGCGCACAACTTCACCGTAATTGATACAGAAAACAGCAATTGGGGTGATGATGTAAAAGCTAATTTTGTTGGTGTAACTTATTTTGCCACCAAAGTAGGCAAAGGCAAGAAAATGGGTGAAGCCATAGCAGAGATGAGTACCGTGGCTAAAGACAATGGCTGGCCCAGAAGTTGGTCATGGTTTTATCCAGTTGGCGGTACTGGTGGTGTTGGTTTAGCGACTCCTTTTGAGAATTTTGCAGACATGGCTCCAATGGAAGAAAGTTTTTATGCTTTCACTAAAAAGCATTTAAAATCAGAAAAGAAAGCCGATAAACTATTTGAAAAATTCAACTCAACTTTCAGTTCAGCTGAATACGTCATCTACCGTCACCGCAAAGACATGTCTATGGCACATGATGAAGAATAATTA
>JBPOFV010000172.1:0-5238 GCA_051252335.1 Marinicella sp.
GTCCTATACAGTTACTGGCTTTGATTATAAAAAAATGGCAGAGGAGCCTGAATTTATATCTGCCTTAAGTGCGATGTTGAAATTACAAGCCAATAACCAAGTTTTGCAACAGAATCAGATGCAATTGGCGCAAGCCGTTATAACTCAACTGAATAAAGGAGTGGAATAATGCTTTTACGTCGAGTTACAAAACACATCTCCGGCCAAAACAAAACTCACGTCATTGCGAAGGAGGAACGACTGTGGCAATCTCCAAATACAGCTTCGAACGTAACAGATTGCCACGTCGCTTCGCTCCTCGCAATGACAGTTTTTTTAGAGGATTTATCATGCTACTAAGAAGAATTACAAAGCATGTCACTGACCAAAACTGGTTCGCGGTTTTTATCGACTTCCTCATTGTTGTTGTCGGTGTGTTTATCGGGATTCAAGTGGCTAATTGGAATGAAACAAGACAACAACAAAACCTGTCTTTACATTACCTTCAAAGAATCACTGATGATTTAGAAGCCAATCAATTAGACATGCAACAAAGGTTGGTCTATTACAACCAAACAAGAGCACATGGGTTGGCTGCGTTGAATGCATTGGATAAGAACAAAGAAGTTTTGGGTAAACAATTCATCATTGATATTTACCAAGCCAGTCAAGCGCTACCTCGTGAAATTGATCGTTCAAGCTATGACGAAATAAATTCAATTGGGGCTCATGTGGCGATACCTGATGTGAAAATCAGAAACCGCTTAGCTATTTACTTCAGAAGTGTACAAGCATCAGTTAATAATTTGGCCGAAATCATGCCATACCGTGAATTTATCAGGGGGGTCATACCATACTATGCACAAAAAGCGGTGCGAGATAACTGCGATGACATCGTGTCAGTTGACAGTGAATTTCAACACACCATAAAACTACCTGAATCGTGTGAAATCAGTTTAACTCAAGAACAGATAGAAGAAGCTGTTAATGTTATTTTGCAAGCAAAAGTAGAACAAACTTTAACCCGCCAAATAATTGATTTAGATACAAAAATCAGTAGTCTTCATATTTTCAACAGACGTACCAACACAATGCTTGATTTCTTAAGGAGTTTGCCATAATGCTGTTAAGAAGGGTAACCCAGCACGTCACCTATCAAAACAATACTCAAGTCATTGCGAGGGAGGGACGACCGCGGCAATCTCATAACGAATATCTAGATTTTGGAGATTGCCACGTCGCTTCGCTCCTCGCAATGACAGTTTTTTTAGAGGATTTATCATGCTTCTAAGAAGAATTACAAAACACGTCACTGACCAGAACTGGTTCGCGGTTTTTATCGACTTTCTGATAGTTGTGGTTGGTGTATTTATCGGGATTCAAGTGGCCAATTGGAATGCGAACTTAAAGGATAAAGCTGCATACAAGGGCGCCCTTGAACGGTTAAAGGTTGAAGTTGAATTTAATATAAGAAGCCTTGAAAAATTACATCAAGAGCTTGAGAAATCTATTCCGTCTGTCACACGCGGCTTGGATTATTTGAGAACATGTGAAGACAGTGAGATTGCTAAAGGAGCCATTCAATTAGCGATTAATGAAATGCAATTCACCAGAGGTATGCGTTTGCGCACTAATGCATTGAATGAATTGACTACCAATGCAAGTTTACTTATTCAGCAAAGTCCAGATGCCAGGTTAGTATTTCAAGATTTAAGCTACTCATTAGGCATTGTTCAATTTGAGTCAGATTATTTAGAAATCAAGCCATTAGAAACGCCCATTTGGTCGCATTCAAAGTTAGCCGTAGGGCCTAGTGAGATTGATTTGGTTGATTACAAAGGCAAAGAGTGGCATTTTCTGAAAAGAGACCTTTTGTTAAATGCTTCCATGGAATCCTTGTGTAATGATGACTCACTACAATCTCAAATGTATGAGTGGGAACGTTTGCAAAGTGCGCTGACATCAATGGTAGCAAGTACTATTGACGAATTCAGTACTGTTGATGATTTTCTCGCCAAAAATAATACAGGTATCAAATAATGTTACTAAGAAGAATCACAAAACATGTCTCTGACCAGAACTGGTTCGCGGTTTTTATCGACTTTCTGATAGTTGTGGTTGGTGTATTTATCGGGATTCAAGTGGCCAATTGGAATGCTGATAAAAAATTCAAAGCTGAAGAAGAAATCAAACTAAGTTTGCTCCATTCCGAGTTTACTGCAGTTCGAGATGAGTTGATTGAGGCCAAAAGCAACAATGACGAATTGCTGGAAGCCACTTTGAAAGTCTTGCGAGTGATTCGAGACAACAAAGAACCTGAAGATCAACAGGCTTTTCTTCAAGTTATCACAGATTCTGGCAGTCATGACCCAGGCCCTATTGAACCATCTATTCTGACTGAGTTGATAACTTCAGGTGGGGTTTCTGAATTGTCTTCTCAATCATTGCGCTCCGCACTGATAAGTTACCACGAACAAGCTTACACCCACCAAAAATTATCCGAACTTACACTGAATCGGATTTCTACACCGCATGATGGATTCCATGAAGTGGTTCATATCAATCCGGATTTTCAAACCGACGGTGTATTTGTTGATAGATACAATTGGGAAAGAATTATTGATATGCGAGAACAACAACAAGTACTTTTATATGCCAAGGTTAGCCTTTCCAACAGTATGATAAATTTAAGAGAACTGGCTGAAACAGTTCTTAAGGAAATTTCAAAAGCACAAAATGAGTCAACTAACTGATGTTATTAAGAAGTATCACTAAACACGTTAAAGACCAAAATTGGTTCGCTGTTTTTATTGACTTTATCATTGTAGTGGTCGGCATCCTGATTGCATTTCAAATTACAGAATGGAATGAAGCCAGACAGGATCGAGCTATTGAAAAAGATTATAAATCTTTACTGATAAGTGATTTAACAACAATCAAAGACGAGTTAAAAAGTCAAATTGAACATGAAGAATTTATTGTCAAGCACGCAGCCAGATCTCTGGCCATTTTGAACAACATGTCGAATCAGCCTCAAACAGACTTATTCGGACAAACATTAACCTTAATCACTGGTCGACGAACATTGAAGCTTCAGAGTCCAACATTCGCTGAAATTATGAGTGCAGGCCGTTTAAACGTGATACAAGATCCATTGTTAAGAAAAGAAATAATCAGTTTTTTTAATTCTTTGTCACGATCAGTCGCGGTCGTACAAAAAAATAATGACTATTTTGTCGAATCCTTTACAGTGTTCCTCAAAGAAAGTGGCATTGGGGTTATTCCATTGAATAACGAATCTTGCGCTTCAAACTCAAAAAACATTCCTTGTGAGTTTTCACAATACTTTAAAAAAGCAGTGAATGGTACAAAAACTGACTCATCTGAAATGATTTTAAATACGTCATATGATGACCCGATATGGATACAACTCAGGTCTCATATCTCCTACCGAGCCATGGGCGCTGTTGCAAACTTACAACGCTCAAAGATAACACTTGAAGAAACTGATGATCTATCCCAAAAACTGGAGGATAAATAATGTTATTACGCCGAATCAGTAAACACGTTAGAAACCAAAATTGGTTCGCAGTGTGTTTGGATTTTCTTATTGTGGTTTTTGGTGTGTATATTGGTCTACAAGTGCAAGATTGGGCTGTTGAGAAAAAGCGGCTCAAATCTGAGAGACAATACTTAGAACGATTACATGATGAAGTCGAGCAACTGGCCATGACCCGAGAAGTTTACAACGAAAGCAGGCTGGAATTTACACAACAATTATTTGAAATTGCCGAAATCCTTAACGATACAGACCAAGAAATTGAGTTAACCGATGAATATTGCCGAACTATTGCACATTCTTCATTCACCACCATCCCGCCAGCTGAACTGCCGAGTGCAACCGAGTTGATTTCATCGGGTCGGTTAGATCAAATTGCATCATCAGCTTTACGCAATAGTATTCTCGGCTATATCCAGGATGTTGCCAGGTCAAGGGATTTGATTACCGCGATAAGTAATGACAATGTCAGTTTAAGCAGGGCTTATCCATTGCTGTTAAAAACAAAGGTGTCTTATGAAGATGGAGAGTCTGATTTGGTGGATTTAACAGCAAGTTGTAAAGCCAGTGAGTTGAGATCAAACCAGTCCTTTATCAATGATTTTGGAAACAATGCATTTGTCTATGTAATTTATACCAATCGTGCCGTATTGAAAGTCAGCGAAAAATTATCAGAATTACATGCTGAGCTAGACGCCACATTGGGCATTAATCACCCAAAAAATGAGGTGCAGTGATGTTATTAAGAAGAATAACCCAGCATGTTCGAAACCAAAACTGGTTCGCCGTATTTATCGACTTTGTCATCGTAGTAGTCGGTGTATTTATTGGTATTCAGGTGGCTAATTGGAATGATGCAAGAGCCGAAGCAGTCAGAGAGCAAGAAGTATTAGTTGCTATTCTTGATGACCTGAAGACTGATTTGGAGGTCTTGGAATCAAGTAAGGCCATGGCCAAAATGAATATTGGTGCGTCTAATTACTTGCTTGAAGAAGCTGGATTTGAGCGGTTAGAAAAAATTTCACTACCTGTTCCAAATTTTAGCATAGAGCAAAACTTGGGTGTTCCTGCATTTGATCCGGTGCCAGAAGATCACAGGAATCAACTATGGAAATTGGCGACTGTGCATTACTATCCAATCCAATCTAATACAGCTTTCAGCTCTTTGATTGCTGCTGGTGATTTAAAAATCATTTCAAACCAAAGCATCATCAGTCACTTGCAAAGCTATAAACAAAGTTGGAATTCTTTAGAAGGTTCAAACGAAACTACCCATAAGGTTTTTCGTAATCAAACTTTTTTTGTTGATCAGGAATTTGGCTTAAGTCCATTTATCAATATTCCAGAAAAAGAGTTGATTGAAATGATCCAAAAATATCCGAAGCTAAAGGCTGTTATTCGAACTTTACTTGAATACACTGTTTTGCACCTGTCTCAATTTAAGCAAACAGAAAGTTTAACTGTATTGTTGATTGATTCAATTGAAAAGGAGATTAAATAGAGTGCTGTTAAGAAGAATCACCCAACACGTCACCTATCAAAACAATACTCAAGTCATTGCGAGGGAGGGACGACCACGGCAATCTCATAACGAATATCTAGATTTTGGAGATTGCCACGTCACTTCGCTCCTCGCAATGACAGTTTTTTTAGAGGATTTATCATGCTACTAAGAAGAATTACAAAGCATGTCACTGACC
>JBPOFV010000173.1:0-5227 GCA_051252335.1 Marinicella sp.
CTTATGTAATGTGCCTGAAGTGCTACATTTGCTGCTCTGAGGTTACCGTGAGGAAGCTCTATATCTGGGTTGAATACATCGAAAGTGAGTTGGTGACAATTTCTACAATCTTTATCCATTGTAATTGGGTTAAATTGTCTGCCGTCTTCTTGTAGTTGGTGGCATGAATCACAATTAAGCGCTTGTGAATTGATTTGGTCTTGAACTTTTTCAGGGTCCAAATGCACAGCATGTGAAAATTTTAAATTAGACTGTTCCTTTAATTGTACATTCGGATCAAACGCAGGACGGGTTTTGCGCCACCCAAAAGCAGCGCCATCACCATCTGCTTGCAACAATGACAGTCTGAATTCAGGATGGCTATCCGCCGTAAAGCCATGCACATTTTTCACCAGGTTTTCTTGTCCTGTTTCATATTGATCAATTTGAGCATGACAATCAATACACAAGGCATCATCATTGCGAGTAATTCTGGCCGGTTCGTTGTGTTCTTTGTGGCAGCTTTGACACATAAATCCATGAAAAACTTTTTCGTTCAAGGCAACTGATGATTCTATATGGTCTCCCATGTTTTTATGACAGTTTAAGCATTGTTGGTCTGCCACTTTTACAAAGGGTTGTTGGTGGCAAGTGGTGCATTGATTACTTATTTCCGGAATATTATGGGCCATCGCAACTGGGCCTGAAATCCATGAATGGTCACTAGGGAGTGGGGTGGATTCCATAACTTGTTCTATATTTGGATGCATGGACCTGAGCAATGGCAGTACCAGAAAGAATAAGATGATACAAATGAAAGACAAATAGGCGAGGGTTCTGATCGGTGCCTTTTTTCTGGATTCAATAGAATAGTTTGCAACGTGTTTAACGCGATTTGATTTTTTAATACTCAAGGCAAAATCAAACCCCACAGGCAAATCGATTATTTCAAGGTCATAAATTTCAAGCTGATAAACTTCACCAACAACAAGTTTGCCCTTTTTTAATGGTTTTCGATTGTGTTGTAGGGTTAAATCACCTGTACATCTAAAGCCAGCGGTCGATGCATTTTTAGCTTTGATTGATAAACAACCCGGTGGAAGATCAGCCAGGTTTACGGCATGTTCACTGGCTGATCCTATGGTCAAGGCTGGTACATTAAAATCAAGATCTTGAAATTCTTCTGAACTGCCGATGACTGGTTTTCTGACTAAATAATTCATATCAATAAATCACCAGTATAAAAAAACCACAATGATGTGAACCAATAAAGCAGCAATTAATGCCACAGATGTGGGTATGTGAATGGCCAACCAAAACTTTAAATATGTTTTAATTTGCAAATCTCTGCGCAGCATTTTCAATAAACTTTGTCTCCTTGAAAAAAGATTGAGTAATTCATTTAGGGCATAAGCTTCCGATTGTTTTTGGCTTTTGGGTATCCTGTCAGCGATCACTTCAATGACTTGTTTTTGGTTTTTATTGCTTACGGTTTTATTGTCAATACTGGCTTTCGACTTATCTAAGCCTCTGATGTTGCTATAAAACCCACCACCTAAATGTGTTTGTTCAATGGCACTGATGGCTATTGATCTTATTTCAGTTGTGCTGTCATGCGAAATAGATGCAATAGATGCATCAACGACTTTTAATTCATCAAGCCTGTCTTGAGCAGTTTTGTTAGCCAGGTTATTGGCTAATAAGCGTGGAAAGTGAATATAGGAATAGATACCATAAAAGCCTGATACAATCACCACCAACATCAACAGGTAAGCCAGGGTATGTACGTTCCACCCCAGTTGAAATCCAGTGTGCAATGTAGCTGTGCACAACAGAAGACCCCCTAAATAAACATGTGATGAGGTCCAGCCTTGTTGCGAACCCCAGTTAGATTTATAAGAACGTTTTCTGATACCCAAGTAAGTTAATACGATGATTAACAGCGCCGAAAAACCGCCTAAAATATAGCCCTGCCAAGTCCCACCATTGGCGGGCTGAGGTCCACCCTGAGTTAAATAAAGTATGATTGAAAGGGTCAATAAAAAGAGTGCTATTTTAAAATACTTGTAATGATTGAATTTTAAAATATTGATGTGCATGTTTTTTATCGACCTTGTACTACTTTGATAAAATCATTGGGTGATACTCTGATGGCAGCCCCAGTTGGACAAGACCTGACACAAGCAGCACCGCCTTTTTGGTCTATACAGGCATCACATTTGACAGCTTTTTTTCCTTTTTCTATGGATTTGTTGTCTGCTTGAAATGATTCTGGCTCGCCAGGGCCTGTACCTGCTCCCCATAGCATCCAGGCCAGTAAACCAGGTTTTTTTGGTGCCTCATAACTCATTTTAATGACATCATAAGGGCAGTTTGTTTCGCAGTTCCCACAGCCTATACAAGTTTCATCTATAAATACTTCACCACTGGGTGCTCGGTGTATGGAATCAGCTGGACAGTCTTTCATACAATGGGGTTGTTCACAGTGGCGGCATGAAATAGGCACATGTAATCCAGCAAATGATGCACCTGTGACTCGGTCTAATCTGGAAATGCCTGCATGCGTTTCTGCACATGCTTTTTCACAATTGTCACAGCCAATACAGAGGTCTTCGTCAATAATTAAGGCGTTGGTTGCTTCACCAAGTCCTTGGTTCAACAGGAAATTAACGGTTTGGCCAGCCTCAACAAATGATGCCAAAGAACTTGATTTTTTCAATGATGTAGACAATTCGGACTGTAAATGTTTAATGTGTTCGGTGTTAGAACTGACCAAGCTAATAAATTGTTCTTTATTGATTCTAATTGCCTCAACACGGACTGTAGCCTGCGCTGAATATTGTCTTACTGGGGTACCCATCAGTGCCAATTGTCCGACCAATTGCCCTGGCTGAATTTGTGAAGCCACCTGTTGTGAGGCGCCTTGGCCTTTGGTTTGCGCTACTGTGCCTGAACGAATTAAAAACAAATCTTTGCCAATTTCAGATTCATTGAATAAAAACTCTCCGGCGTTAAATTGTTCTAATTTAACCGCCGAAGCTATGTGGCTTAATGCTGAATTACTTAGCTTGGTTTTGAATGTGGCTTGTAGTGCACGTTTGATGAAAACCAAATTAATCCCTTGTTCGACATCTTCATTCGAATTCATCAGTTTTAACATAATTCGCCTGGGTGTTTCGATCAAAATACAATCATTGTTGGCAATAGCAGCAGCTGAACGTGGCCGACCGGATAGCAAACTCATTTCCCCAAAAAACTGACCAGCTGTTAATGTGAATTCTTCATTGTTGGGTGTCCTTAAGGTCACTTCTCCTTCAACTATGGTATAAAATGAATTGCTGTAATCTCCTTGTTTAAATATAAAGTCACCGGCTTTAACGAGCTGCGTGCATTTATCAAAACTGGACACAGTTAACTGCCTTAATTGATCCTCGGCATCTTGGAATTCAGCTTGGTCATAAGCAATGACAATGTTACTCTCAATGACCAACTCTCTGAATGAAAGCGCATTCATGCGTCGAAACATGGGAACTCTCTGTTGATACATATCGAGAATATCTTGGGCATCCATCACATAAGGTAACAACGAAAATTGTTGTTCTAACAACGGATGATCTGCAGGCTTGATTTCATTGCCATGGATGAATTCAATCACATCATAACCCTGGTTCATCGCTTGTTTTATCAGCGGATAGCCACCAAGTGCTCCTATGATGTATAGACCTTTTACATTGCTCTCATAGTGATTACTTAAATCGGGAATTGAACTGGGTTTGTCATTGGGGAATTTCACACCACAAGATTCAACGAATTTTCTGGGAGCGATGGCCCCTAGCCGGGCAATGATGCCATGACATTCAATGGTAGTCAGTCCCTCGGGCGTATCCAAAACAATGTGACCGAATTCTCCATCAGATTGCGGCAAATTGATTTCTTTGACATGTGAGTTGTAGTGGCATGTAAGCGCCACTTCCTTACTGTTAATGGCAGAAAGTATGGCATTTAAGTTGCCTTCTTTGGCTCTGGAAAACTCATTTCGACGATTGATGATGTGAACCTCATTCTGGGTGGTTAATCCCATGGCATTCTCTATGGCAGCATCACCTGCTCCAACCACCACAAATGTCTTATCTTGATAGGCTAAAGGGTCATCCAAGGTGTATTGAACAAATTCAGACTCAGCGTCATTCGGCAACCCGAGTTTTCTCGGGTTGCCTTGTAATCCAATACTAAGAATGATGTTTTCTGCTTGGATGATTTGGCCGTTTTTTAGGGATACACTGAACTCAGGGAAAGTACCAGTAATGGCAGTCACTTCAGCATCATATTGAATATTGATATTTAAGTCATTGATGCCTTTTTGCCAAAGTTGGAGCACCCTTTCTCTTTTATTGGCTTTGAAATCTAATGGGCTTCGTAAGCTTAAGAAGCCAGGTTCAGCCATCACCAGTTTTCCTTTTTGGTATTGATGAATGGTTTTTGCGTGGCTGGAAAAGGCTTCTAAAAGTACGTAGCTTGGCTGGCTGGCATTTGATTGTTGGTCGCGTTCTGCCGCCCGACCTGCTGCACTTAATCCAGCAGGTCCAGACCCAATGATAACAGTTTTATAGGCATTTTCATGCATGCATTGTTTCACACTCCTCTTAGACTCATAGTACTATTAATTACTGTTGATTGCCATTTGTTAATTTTTACATTGTGATAGACTGATCGGTGTATGTCATTCTGTGGTGGTCAGTTCTAGTGAAAATATGGAAGGTGAATAAATGAACGAGTTTCAAGTGTCTAAGCACGATGTTAGCAATTCCAGAATCTTATCTGGTTCTGATGAATTGATTCAAGATGGGCAAGTGAAAGTCAAAATTGATGCCTTTTCATTTACCGCAAACAACATCAGTTATTGGGCCACTGGCGAGAAATTGGGTTATTGGCAGTTTTTCCCAGCTCGGGAAAACAGTGATTCTAGTTGGTGTATCATCCCAGTATGGGGTTTTGCTGATGTGATTGAATCAAAGCATCGAGAGATTAAGGTCGGAGAACGATTATTCGGGTATTTTCCAACTGCAGAGACTTGTGTCATGCAACCTGTGAATGTATCAAATGCATTGTGCTTGGATGGTTCTGCGCATCGCAGCCAATTACCAACAGGCTATAACATGTATCGCCGTGTTCATGCAGAACCTGACTATCATACAGATCATGATGATGTACGTATGCTCTTGTTTCCTTTGCACATAACGGCGTTTTG
>JBPOFV010000174.1:0-5209 GCA_051252335.1 Marinicella sp.
CACCTCCTTCTATTTACGGCGATATTTGCCAAGGAATGAACGCAGCAAATGTGATTGACCCGAGTGTTAGAGTCGTGTTAGAAAAAACCCTCGGTCATGAATTATTATCGGCTAAATTAACCGAGCTTCAGATTGCAAACAACTGGATAGATGCACGTGAATGTTTTGTCGTTGATGGGCAAGATAACCTGGTCAATAAAGCGGCAGCAAGACAGGCTTTATTAAAGCCTATAGCCAATAAACCAGCTCTACAAAATTCAGCTATTCACATAGTAACAGGATTCATTGCCCGTGATGAAGCAGGTAACAGCACGACATTAGGGCGCAATGGCAGCGATTACAGTGCCACTTTAATTGCAGCGTTGTTTAACTCTGCTGAGGTTTATCTCTGGACTGATGTTGATGGTGTTTATACAGCTGATCCAAACGTCATACCACAAGCATACCGAATCCCAAGCTTAAGTCTCAGCGAGGCTCAGGCCTTATCTGAGTTGGGTTCACATGTTTTGCATCAGAAAACCATGGCACCGATTTTGCATAAAGAAACCAAAATAGTCATTAATACATGTCAATTGAAAAGTGAGGGAACTGATGTTGACAGACCTGCATTGAAGGCAGCCAGCAAAAACGATGGTGCGGTTAAGACTTTGGCCCATAAAGCCAATTTAACTTACTTTGTCGTGACTCAAGTTTCAGAGCTGCAAGCCCGACAATTCCAAACTCAACTAACGGCTGCACAAATTAATAATTTTGCCAATCATTTTGATAAAACTCAAAATAGGTTAAGTTTTTATCTAGAGAATAAAGATTCATTTAAAACCGCACAGCTAATCAAAGCATCTCAGTTGATCTTGGAGGAACAACAAACAGGAATCAGCTTAATCAGTGCAGTGGGTCAACACATCAGACAAAACCATCAAGTCATTACCAAAATTCTGAATCGATCGGCGCAATTTGACATTCACAACATTCATTATCCAGCCAATGATCATACTTTGTGTGTCCTGATTCATGATGTCCATGCCAATGATCTGTTAAGCGACTTACATCAGACATTTTTTGGCCTAGAGCCGTCTATTCCTATTGTGGTGATGGGTTATGGCAACATTGGTAAGCAGTTTCTCAAAATTCTAAAAGCCAATAAAAGCACCATAGAGCGAAACGTTAAACAGTCCTTGTCTGTTGTGGCGATCGCTAATTCTCGCCATTACCAATTGGATACATCGTGTTTACTGGATCAAGCGATCGAATTACAGCAATCAAACCAACAAGGTGAATTACTGAAGGAGTTAGAAGTGTATGCAGGCAAGCCAGCAGTGATCATAGATTTAACTGCCAGTCAGTGGGTGGCAGAGCAGTATGTGAATTTTGCTGCCAATGGATGGCATTTAATTTCTGCCAATAAAATTGCAGCAGCCAATGATGACACGGCCACAATTATTGAGGAGCAACTGGTTAAGTATAAAAGCTGTTGGTTGAAAAACACCACTGTGGGAGCAGCTTTGCCGGTACAAAGCAGTTTGAGAAAGTTACAACTCAGTGGCGATGTGGTTAATTCTGTATCAGGTGTGTTTTCCGGTTCCTTATCTTGGTTATTTGGCCACTATGATGGCCAAACTCAGTTCATGCAATGGGTCAAACAGGCCCATGATAAAGCTTATACAGAACCCGATCCAAGAGATGACCTTTCAGGGCAGGATGTTTATCGCAAAGCGCAGATATTGGCCAGAGAATTGGGCTTCAAGCCTAACAAAGTGGTGTTTGAGCCGGTCATTCCAGAACAATTCTTACGAGGCAGTTTAGAACAGTTTTGGCAACAACAAGAAGGCATCAATACTTATATGCAACAAATGTGGCAACAAGCTTCTGAGCAAAATAAGTCATTGCGTTATTTGGCCCAAGTCACCCATGATGAGTTGCGGGTGGAATTGGTAGCTGTTGATGCTTCACATGCTGCTGCTACGCTGAATCCAGGTGATAATATTTTCATCATTGATACTCAGTGGTATGCCGGTAATCCATTGGTGATTCAAGGACCTGGTGCTGGGCGAGAGGTCACTGCTGCTGGGGTGTTGAATGACTTGATTGATGTACTTCAATCTTCTTGAATTGAGTGGTTCAGGCTGGTGTTATTCAATAATTTTTTGGCAAATAGATAACTGTAAGTAAAAATCATTACATCGGCTTGTGTATTCATTTGAGTCAACCTGAACCAGAGATTTTGTGTTTCGCCATAGTTTCAAAGTAAGGCAGGCATTCATCTGCAATGCGTTGTTCTTCTCGACTTAAATGATTCTCCTTGGGTTTATATGAAGAAAATCCAGTTGATGTAATTACTCGATTGTACCAATGTTCAGCCCAAACTCCGTCAGAGTCTCTATAGCCTTTAGGCCATGACATCATGGCTTTATCAAAAGGAACAGCCAAAGCGACACACATTTTTTTTAACATCCTTTCTGGATTCATTAAAATGTCTTTGGACTCAATAACAGGAGGCGTAACTCCAGTTCTTTCTTTAACTCGATTAAATAATTCAAGCTGTTGAGGATAACCCAAATCCTCAGGAGTGGCACGATGATGTTTGCGCAGGTAAGAAGAAAGCACATCATTGGGGTGTCGAATCAGAAAACCGTTCCGTAATTGATCCACAAAATCTAGTTTGATATCCGGTGTTATGTGGTGAGTCATGTGTTTTTGATAATAAATTTTGCAGCCCTTTTTTTTATCTTCAACCAGCGACTTTACAATCGGTCGCCAATCCTTACCTTGGACCTTGATGATGGTTTGGTAGGCAGCATGTTTTTTTCCAGTATTATGTAGGTATGGACCATATAAGGGTTCATCGATAACAACAGTATCTGGCCGATTTTCCCATGACCTCATCATGGCAGTAGAAATATTTCGTGGTCCTGACCACATGGCAATCCTGATCATTTCTTGTTTCATGAACCTGACTCTTGATGAATGAGTTCAATGTACAAATCTTGCAGCTTAGTGATCATTTTGCGCTGTTTACCATCACCTATCAAGCGGCCATCAACTTCATTGACCGGAGTGATACCTGCAAAGGTGCCTGTAACAAATGATTCATCGGCACCATAAACATCAAACAAAGAAAAATTCTTTTGTTTGACTGGAATGTTGTTGTCTTCACATAATTGAATAATCTTCGAGCGGGTAATACCACCCAAACAAAAATCGCCAGTAGAGGTCCAAACCTCTCCCTGAGTCACGATAAAGAAATGCGTGGAATTACAAGTAGATACAAACCCATGAGGGTCTAACATAAGTGCTTCATCAGCACCTGCTTTGGCTGCTTGTATACAGCCTTGAATACAATTGATCTTCGAATGTGAGTTCATTTTTTGATCCTGAACATCTGGATAACCGCGTCTGACATGAGTGGTGAACAAACGGATGCCACCTTCAATTTTCCTGGGTGATGGGTTTTTGTATTCAGCAATGATTACAATGGTGGCACCTGGCATGGTACATCTGGGGTCCTGATAAGGCGTTATTTTTTCTCCCCGGGTCACCATTAAGCGGATATGCACGCCATCATGCATGTCATTGGCTTGCAATGTATGCATAAGCCTTGTGGTCAGTTCTTCTTTTGTCAACCCAATGTCTAAGTCTAAAGATTTAGCCCCTTGATACAGCCTCCTGAGGTGGTCATTGAGAAAAACCACCACGCCATTATGTAAGCGCAATCCTTCCCACACACCATCACCAAGGATAAAACCACTGTCAAAGACTGATACCACAGCTTTTTCTCTGGGAAGTAACTCGCCATTTACATTGATTAGGATGGACCTGTTACGTTCGTCTTCAATGTATTCATGGGTGCCTTTTGTCATCGGTAGATTCCTCTTTGATCAACTAAATGTTTTGATATTAACAGAAAACAAAATCTAGTCGTGTTGAAAATTTACATTGTTCAATTGCTCCAGTTCATGTGCTGCTAACAAAAGCTTTATAATATATAGATTTAGCGGAACTGATATGTCATTCTTCAAAGCCATCCAATTTGTTATCTGCCTGATTGCCAGCAGTCAACTATCTGCCAATGAAACTGATCAAACTGTACCCAAAGTTGGTTCGATTGAAGCTGTGGCAGGTCAATATATGAACGTATTGTTGCAGACCAATGATTGGTATGTTTTTCGGATTGACTTGCCAGCTCAAGCTGTCTTGGCTGATCACAAGACAGGACCGAGGGTGATCATCCTTTTAACTGACTTGTCAGGAAAACGTTTGGCTGATGATTCAATGATCACGGCAGAAGCAAAACAAGCTTTTTATCTTGAAAATACATTATCAAAAGGGTTTCAAAATGTAGCACAAAGCACAGCATCTTATCTGGTCTTGCCAATTCCTGACTCATTACCTATGCAAGAATTTATTGACTGTCAAGAACAGGGTTTAAAATCAATCTTAGAGAATGCGCCCATTTTGGTGTGTGAAAACTCATTCGACATTGAATTTATCAGTGCCAGAGCTGTTCTTTGGTATAAGCAGGGGTTGTCACAAGCAGAAGTTATTGCGGCCAATGTGAAGCAAGCCATCTCTGCTGGCGATTTGATTATTCAAGCGCCAGGCCATGTTTCAATTGATGATTGAAATTTGTGTGGACTGATTTCACTGGAGATAACAAGGTAATATGCTATTATTAATTAAGAGAAAAGTTTGGTTTATGAATTTAGGAGCTGAAGTGTGGAATTAAATTACAATGTTTTAATCGTTGATGATGTTTCGGAAAATATTCAAGTGGCTATGAATATATTGAAAGAGCAGGGATATGATTTTTCTTATGCACTGAGTGGTTCCGAAGCGATTGACTTGTTAAAAAAGAATACTTTTGATCTGGTCTTGTTGGATGTCATGATGCCAGATTTTAATGGTTTTGAAGTTTGTGAATTCATCAAAAGCACGGATCGAATAGCAGATACACCAGTGATTTTTCTCACGGCTCGAGTTGATGTAGATTCAATAGCCAAAGGCTTTGAGGTGGGTGGTGTGGATTACATCACCAAACCATTTCATTCTAATGAGTTGATTGTCCGCGTAAAAAATCATTTAGAACTTTTCCATGCCAAGAAAATCTTGCAACAAAATAATATCGTCTTACAAGAGCAGTTAAAAAATAAAGAGTTACGGATTTTGTCTGAATTAGAGCAAAACCAAAAAGAAATGATTTTTATGCTCACTG
>JBPOFV010000175.1:0-5206 GCA_051252335.1 Marinicella sp.
TCAGGTCATCATTCAATGCCATGAATGTACCCTTGTTACGTATGGCTGTTAATGATGAAAACTTTTTCTCTGATGCAGCTCATCCGGCCAGAAAATTTATGGAGCTGTTGGTTGAATCATCGCAGAAATGGCATGGAACAAACGTCATTAAAAAGATTCACCAGTACAGTGATTCTGCGGCCAAAACATTCGATGGATCCACACATTCATTTGTTGATGCTTTAAAAGATTTAACTCAATATCTTGAAGTCACAGAGACTCGAGCTCAAAAAGCTGAACAAAAATGGATCAGTGCTGCTCAAGGCAAGGAGAAAATGGAGCTAACCAAGGCTCAAGTTAATGAGCATTTGGAAGAAATTCTAGATGGTTGTGAAATAAAGTTTATCAAAGACATTATTCACCATGTATGGAAAGACTCATTAACCCTGACTTTACTCAGAGAAGGTAAAGATTCTGAACAATGGGATAAGAAAACAAAATCAGCCAAGATCATTTCTCAAATTGGTAATAAAAGTGAGTTCATGAATTTGACTGGTCCAGAAAAATTAGCGGCCATGCACCATTTAGACCAAACCATGGATGAATTGGGTTTCTCAAAACGTGACCGAATATCAACCAAAGACAATATACATGCTTGTCTAGGTTGGCAAGAGTCTGATGAACAATCTGCAGAGAAAGGTCAAGTTGAAGCACCTAAATTAAAAAAAGTATTGTCAATTGATGAAGCGGTTAAGAGTCAGGAAGTTGAATCTGCAAATAAGAAAATTGAAGAAATCAGAGAGTTAAGTGATGAAGAAAACCTCATCATGGAAAAAGTAATCAACATGCCTTACGGATCCTTGTTTGATTTCGTAGTTAATCAACAAAAAGATGTACTCAGAAGAAAACTCAGTTGGGTCAGTACCATGAGTGAAACGGTTTTATTCGTTGATTTGGTTGGTCGGCATCCACATAAAATGAAACTGCCAAGATTGGCAATTGATATCAAGCGTAAAAACATAGTTAAAGTAGAGGTGCAGGAAGGAGGGTATTTTAGAAATGCACTGAATAAAATTATGGATAGATTGAAAAAAATGGCGGCATAGCCCCATGGAATTAAGGAAATATATATGATTGAGAAAAGAGAAAGTGTCAGGGTCAACCCCCCTGAAGGGTCGTTGGTAGTTAATCAGCTAACACAGACCAAAGTTGGCAGAATTATCGATATTTCCAGTTCGGGATTTTTGCTGGCTGGGCGCGAAAAAATTAAATCAGGTATGATTTTTCAGCTTGAATTAGTTATCATCGGAGCTAACAACACTCATGTAAATGTAGGTGCAGAATGTATTTGGGCTGACTTACAAACCAGTGGATTGACATTCGGTGGTTTTCAAATTATCGATATTACCGATAAAGATCAAACCACCTTAGAAGAAATTATAGAACAGTTAGCAACTCATTAACTTGTTCGATATCCGCTTGTTCTAAAATGCCAGCGGCTCTTTTGAGTCTTAAGACATTTAACAGGTAATCATGCTTTGCACGTGAATAGTCCCTTTGAGCTTGGTAAAGACTTCTTTGAGAATTCAGTACTTCAACAATGTTCCTGGTACCTACTTCAAACCCTGCTGCTGTAGCTTCTTCAGCACTTTTGGCTGAAACCACTGCCAATTGTCTGGCTTGCACTGAACTCCATCCTGCTTCTACATTATGCAATGCATTGCGAACATTTCTAACCGTTGAGAATGTAGTTCGATCCAAATCTTCCATCGCAGCTTTATAATTTAACCTGGCCTGACGAGTCAGTGAGGAGGTTCTGCCGCCTGAAAATATAGGTACACTTACATTCAGTGAAATTGAATTTGAATCTCTTTCGCTGTCAGGAAATTCTCTGATTACCACTGAGCCATCTGGTTGTGGGTCTAAGAAAGTACTGCCTTTGGCATTGTTGGTTGATAGGCTTGCTGAGAGGCTGACAGTTGGGAAATGACCAGCTTGTTGCTGTTTAATGGTCAACTCTGATAATTCAGCATCAATCTTTGCCAAGCCTAAGTCCGGATTGGTCGATAAGGCCATTTCTTCCCATGCTTTAATGTCAGAATCACTCAGTTCAAGTGATTCAATATTATCTGGGAGCGAATTTAAGTTGTTGTAGTATTTTTGAGTTATTTCAAACAGAGCTTCTCGGGTATCATCCAACAAATTCTTGGCATTAATAACACTGGCTCTTGAGCTGTCATATTGAGCTCTGGCTTCATGTACATCAGTTATCGCAGCTAACCCAACTTCATACCTTTGTTCTGCTTGTTCTAATTGGCGCTGAATGGCTTTCTCTTCAGATTCTGCAAATTTAACAGCATCAATGTTGGTTAATACATCGAAATAACTTTGTGACAATCGAATTAAAAATTCTTGTTTAGCTACATCATATTGAGCCATGCCACGTGCTTTTTGTAGGTCTGCCTGACGCATGCCAATAAAATTTGTATGGTCATAAACTGTTTGATTCAAAGAGATGCTCCAGCCGTCTGATTCAGACTTGTCTGGGTCATTAATGGAACCATCACTGTATGTGGTTTTTGAGTCTGATTCTGTTTTGGACCAAGAACCTGAAACTTGAGGCAAGAAATTAGCCATGGCTTGTTTCTTGTTTTCTAAGGAGGCTTCTTGACTGTATTTAGCAGCGCGTAATTGAGGGTCTTTATCTAAGGCAACATTCATGATGTCAACCAAGTCTTCTGCGGTCGCAGTACCTGCAATCAGTGTGCTTAATAAAATAATTTTTTTCATAAGTTTTTAGAGTTTAAATGTCTGTTGTTGGTCATTTTGAGCAAGCTTAGCTACCACTGTATCAAAATGAGATGTATATGATTCCGGTTTGTCGTAAAGTCGAGCTTCCATAATGGGTTCCTTGCCTATTATGGCAAATACTTTTCCGTCTTTATTCAACCAATCAAATACTGAATTTGGTAGGTCTTCCAATGAACCTGTAATGATCACACGGTCATACTTTTGAACGGGTTTGAATGTAAAAAAATCTTCCACTTCACAGGTCACATTATCGATGTGGTTTTCTTTCAATTTCTGTTTGGCAGCAGCAATAAATTCTTCATGAATATCAATTGTATGAACATGACTGACTAATTGACTGATCAGTGCAGTCACATAGGCGCTGCCAGTACCAATTTCTAAAACGAGGTGTGAATCTTCAAGCTTTAAAGCTTGTAGCATTCTGCCTTCTATCACAGGTTTCATCATACTTTGGTTATGTCCAATCGGTAATGCCAAATCAGCAAAGGCCAATTTCCTTTGTGGAACTTGGACAAATTCTTCACGTTGAACGTTCAACATGGCATTCAAGATGTCTTTATTTACTACGTCCCAAGAGCGTACTTGCTGAGTGACCATGTTGTGTCTAGCTTTATCAAAATTCATGTATTATTTCGCCTTTTTTGTTATGATGTGGCTGTCTGAACTCCGTGTGGTTATTACATCAGAGCGTTATATATATTAGCTTACTAATTCTCAGCGCCATATCATGGGTTAAAAGTCACATTTTATGATATTTTCATCAATGAACGAAGCCAAATTAATAAAGTTACAAACAAATAGATTAATCAGCGGTATGGAACTGTTGGGCTTGGATGCGGAAAAAGCATCTGTGATTATGTCTTATTTGCAGTTGTTGCAGAAGTGGAATAAAGCCTACAACTTGACGGCAATTGATCAGATCGATCAAATGGTTACTCACCACGCGTTGGATGCCTTGTCAGTGATTCAACACCTAGGAGGGTGTAATTCTCTGATAGATGTGGGTACAGGTGGTGGGATCCCCGGATTTATCATAGCCATCATGTGCCCGGAAAAACAGGTTGTGTTGTTAGACGCTGTTGGGAAAAAGGCAAGATTCATGCGACAAGTCAAACGTGAACTTAAATTGGTAAACACTGAGGTTGTGCATGAACGCGTTGAAAATTATTTTCCTGATGAAAAATTTGATGTGGTAATATCACGGGCTTTTTCAGAATTGAATCAATTTCTGGCTTTAACTCAACATTTAGGTCATGACCAATGTCGGTACTTAGCCATGAAAGGCCCAAAAGAAGAGGTGTTAGATCATAAATTACCTTTCAGACAAGTGGCATTAAATGAAATTTCAGTTCCTTTCATAGAAGTGGAAAGAAAATTATATCAATTCGTTAAAACATGAGCCAATGAGAAAAGAACATAAAATAATAGCTGTTGCCAACCAAAAAGGCGGTGTGGGAAAAACCACCACCACCGTAAATTTGGCTGCTGGTTTGGGACAGTTAGGAAAAAAGGTTTTGTTGATAGATTTGGACCCGCAGGGCAATGCCACGATGGCATGTGGTGCAGATTCTCGAGCATTAACCACTTCAGCTTGTGAGTTATTGATGGATGAATGCCAGGCTCAGGATGCCATCATGTCATTTGAACTGTTAGATGTCATTGGTGCGAATACCAATTTAACTGCAGCTGAATTGCAATTGATGGACTATGAAGAACCGCAGACAATACTTAAACATCAGTTGCAATCGGTGGTTGAAAATTACGACTATATCTTGATAGATTGTCCACCTTCATTAAGTATTTTAACCATCAATGCACTAACCGCAGCACACAGTGTTTTGATTCCTATGCAGTGTGAATACTATGCACTTGAAGGGTTAACTTCATTGTTGGATACCATAGATCGAGTTCAACAAACCAGTAATCCTCAATTAGAGATAGAAGGGTTGTTAAGAACCATGTTTGATGGCAGAAATAATTTAGCCAATGATGTGGCTGCACAGATCAGTCAACATTTCGGTAATAAAGTCTTCATGACTGTAGTACCAAGAAATGTAAAAGTTGCTGAAGCACCTAGTTTTGGACAATCTGCCATAGAATACGATCAGCTTTCGCGAGGCGCCGTGGCATACAAAGGCCTGGCAAGCGAACTACTTAGGAGGAATCGTGCCTAAAAAACTCAGCAAAAAAACAGCCAGTAAAAAACCAGCCAATCGCAAAAGCGGTTTGGGTAGAGGCTTAGATGCCTTACTTGGCAGTCGCAATCTTAGCAGCGAGCCGGTACCGCATGAAGCCAGTGAATTACAACACCTTGGTATAGAACAATTACAACCAGGACAATATCAGCCGCGCAGCATCATGGATAAAGCCAAACTACAGGAGTTGGCAGATTCAATTCAAGCACAGGGTATTGTTC
>JBPOFV010000176.1:0-5195 GCA_051252335.1 Marinicella sp.
GCTTTGATACGTTCATTGGCCGCATCGATCAATACGATGGCGCCATTGACCGCTATCCCTGTTAAGGCAATGATGCCGTACAAAGTATATAAACTCAGCGGGTTGTTGGTGGCAAACAGGCCGAACACCACACCAGTGAAGGCCATCGGCACAGTGACCAAGATCAAAAATGGTTGGTAATAGCTGCGCAGCTGTGTGGCCAAGATTAAATAAATGAGTCCCAGTCCCAACAGGAACAAAGCGCCCATGGCACCCAAACTTTCATTGACATCATCCAATTCACCGGAAAAATCCAGGTCGGTATTCGGGTATTGGTTTTTGATTTCATCCCATGCAACCACAATATCGGCATTGATCTTAGCCGTGTTGGTTAATTCTGGATTGATCTCAGCCTCGACGGTAATGGCACGTCTTAGATTATAGTGTTTGATGGTACTGCGGCCTTGGCCTGTGGTTTGGGTGAATAAATGACCCAAGGTGGTTTGGCCGCCATCGGGTAATGCCACTGGGTCATCCATGATCTCATCAATGGCTTGTAAATTACGCTTTTTGGATCTGACTCGCATTTCAACTTTTTCACCTTCATCTCGCATCAAGGCAACTATTTCCCCATCCAAATGTAACCGCAATAGGCGTGAAGCAGTGCCAGGATCCAAGCCCAAATTACGGATGTTTTGGTGATTCAATTCCAATACCAATTCAGAGCGACCGGGTACATCATTGTCTGCCACATCACGTGATCCTTCTCTGGTTTCGACGATGTGTTTAACGGCATCAGCAGCGGCGCGTAATTCTACAAAATCATCGCTGCGAACTTTGACACTGACTGGTTTTCCAGCAGGTGGTCCGCCTGATATCTCAAGAAAAGAAACGATGCCATCACCTGGGGTGTTGATTAAGGTCTCACGCATTGACTCAACCACGCTTGAAACAGATCTCATGTCACCTTCTTTGGGCATCAATGACACTTGTATTTGACCATATTGATCACCGACTAATATTTCGATTTCGGTGAATTTAATCCCTGCCAGAGATGTGATGGCCCTGACTTCTTCATCGTCAACAAATTTTCTGAGTCGTTTTTCAACTTCAATGGTTTGGGCTAAGGTTTGTTCTAAGGGTGTGTTTGATGGCATGTCAACGTTGACATAAAACAACCTGAATGGATCAAAGGTAAAAAACTCACTGCGAACTTTACCCGATTGCATGATGTTGATTGCCCCGAAGAAACACAGGATACCAAACACAATGATCACATAGGGACGGCGTAACATGAAGCACAAAGCTTGGGTGTATTTGGTACGCAATTTTCGGGTCCAGCCTGTGCGCCAATTTTGCATGCGGTCAGAACCTCGAGCTAACAGGCTTTTATTGTGGTTATTATCTGCTGATAGTGGCGTTCCAATAGGCGTTGATTTACCTACTGACTTATACCATTTAGGTTTAAAAAAACCAAATTTGCGAGCTCTTTTGGGTCGATTTTTCTTCTCTTCGCTGCCAATCACATGAGATGGCAAGATCCAAAACGCTTCGATTAAGCTGATGGCTAAGCCTAAAGTCACCACAAAAGGAATGACAAACATAAAGGCACCTAAGATCCCAGGTAACAACATCAGCGGTAAAAAAGCAGCCATGGTAGTTAAAACGCCAGCAGTCACTGGTGCACCCACTTCTCGCAGTGAATCTAAGGCGGCTGTTAAGGCATCGGCACCCCGTTGCATGCGATAGAAGATGGCTTCGACCACCACCACAGCATCATCAACCAACATACCCAGCACAATCACTATGCCCAACAGCACAGAAACATTCAAGGTGTTGCCAGTCATGTTCAGAATCCACAAAGTACCGGTGATTGAAAACACAATTCCCAAGGTTACAAAGAATGCAATTTTAAAACCCAAGAACAACCAACAAACGACTAACACCAATATCAATCCCAGGCCCGCATTGGTTTGCATGATGGATAAGGCAGAACGGGTTTGAATGGTTTGGTCATCTGCCAACACCAATTGAATACCCATGTTCGCCACTTGTTCATTTTTTTCATCGATATAGGCATTGATGCGATCGACCAATTGCAAAGTATTCACCATAGAGACTTTGGTGACGGCCATTGAAACGGCTGGTTTACCTTTGTATGCGGCCAGTTGGGAGGCATCTTCACGCCCTCTGGATATGGTGGCCACACTGTCTAAAGTCACTGCTGAATCACCGATCGCGGGTAATTGAATTTGGGCCACCAATTCAGGCTTGTCAGTGGTACCAGCTACCCGTACCAGCCACTCATTACCTGCCACTTGAGCATTGCCAGCTGAGACATCGCGAAAAGCGCCGCGAACAGTTTCAGCCAATTGGGCTGCATTCAAACCGTGTGCAGCGAGTAAATCTGGATCAAACTCAACATGCAGTTCAGGGTCATGTAAACCTGATGGAGTGACTTGATCAACCCCTCTGAGTCCTTCTAAATCTTCTTTGACTTTGCGTGCTTGAGAGCGCAGTACTTCATCATCAGCCTGGCCTGTGACTACCACCAAAGCGGTTGGGAAACCATTGGAAGTGGTCAGCTCAAGAATCAGCGGATCATCGGCATCATCAGGCAATTCTGCACTGGCTTTATTTTGTATTTCACGCCTGAGGTCATTGATGCGTTTGTCAAAATTACGTTCACCTATGTCTCTGAAACGCACCAAAATATTAGAAATGGACTCACGAGATGTGGAATTGGTGAAGCTGATGTCTTGCACATTTTTAATGGAATCTTCCAGCGGTGAAGTTACCAGTTTTTCTACATCTTCAGCCGATGCACCTGGTAAAACTGTACTGATATTGACCCAATAAAAATTGATCTCAGGATCTTGTTCCCTCGGCATAATGAAGTATGACATCATGCCCATGGCTACCACCACTGAAAAAAGGATGTTGACCAAGGGGTGATTGGTAAGGATGCGTGACATAAATTTCATGGCTATTTCCTTAAGTTCATTTCACTGAGATAATTTGGCCATCTTGTAACCGCTCTCGACCACCAATGATTACTTGCCATCCAGGTGTTTCATTCATCGGCACAGGTCGCCCTTCTTGCGCATTGGGTAATGGCATGAATTTAGCTTGTTGGCCATTGACTATAAAGACACCTAACTTGCCTTGTCGCTTCACCACCAATTCTGCTGATAACAGTTGACCTGTTAAATACCAAACCAATTGACCTGTATTTCCCACCACAACTTCGCCCAAAGGTTTAAATCGTGCTGTTTGTATGGATGTTTGTTGTTCTATCACATTGGATAATTTAATGAGCTCAACGGGAACCTCTGTGTTGTTTTGTAAAAATGCTGTGCGGTTCGCCTGAACCAATTGGCTGCTTAAATGACCAGGGATTTTGGCATGGATCTGAGGGTCAGAAATTTGTACCAAATTCATGATTGGTGAGCCAACAGTTAACAGTTGTCCTTGTTGTGCTTGTCGTTGTGTGACCACGCCAGCAAATGGTGCACGAATCTTGGTTTTCTCAGCTTGTCGGTTGGCTGCTTGTTCTGCCACTTTTAATCGCAGCAAATCGGCACGTAATACGGCCACATCTGTTTCCCTGCCAAGTAAGTCATCGGCAGAAATGTATTGGTTATTTTTCAATTCATTGGCTCGCTTCAAGCGCAATTCTGCCTGTTGGAGACGTGCTTGTGCAGCTTGACTGTTGGCCTTGGCTTGGTCCAGTTGTAAATTGATATCAAAGGCATCCATGCTCAACAGCAAATCACCTTGTTTGACTTCATCACCCACATCGGCATGAATTTCACTAACCACTGCAGTTACCTCAGATGACAGCTGACTGTCATTGACTGCCATCACTTCAGCATTGGCAGTTAAGCGACGTTCAATCAAAACATCTGACAAAGGCTTTACGGTAACAGGAACGGTAGAAGCTGATTCTGTTTGGGCAAAAACTGAATAAGTGAGTGTAAGCAAAAGTATATATCGCACGACGAAGACTCCAATAATCTTTTATTAATTACAATTTTGTATAGATAGGTGTATTTTAAAGTATTTAAACCTGCAGTGGGTTATTCCTTATGAGGTAGATGCCATTATTTCTATTTTAGTTTCATGATTTCAATTGCAACCTATTGCGGCCTTTTTTCTTGGCTGTGTACAGGGCTTGATCTGCGGTTTTGATGGTTGCTGCGGCATTGGCTTTGTGGATGGAATCTGAGAGTCCAATGGAAATGGTTACTTGCACAGATTTTGGTTTCTGATTTTTGCGCCTGTTTACCACAAAGGGGGTGTCAGCAACTGCTTTGATCAATTCTTGTAAATAGATTTTAATTTCATCTGCGCTGTGGTTATTAAAGACAATGGTAAATTCTTCTCCACCATAGCGATATGCGGTTCCACCACCGCCCACTTGGCCAATTTTATAGGCGATCATTCGCAACACATCATCACCCACATCATGGCCATAGCTGTCATTGAATTTCTTAAAATGATCAATATCAACCATAGCCAAGGCATAGATACCTAAACTGCGTTGTAGCCGTTCTTCTAAAGCCCTTCTTCCAGGCAAGGATGTCAATTCATCGACATAGGCCAAATGCCAGGATTTTTGTAGTGTGCTGAATAACAAAGCCAAACATCCAGCACCACAAGCTAAGCTTGATGCCATGGGTAAATGTTGCCAATGAAAAAGTAAAACAAGCGCCAACAATGTAATCAATGCATTATAGGCTTGGCGTTTTTGAAATCTAACAAAAACGAAGGTCAAAGTGCAGACAGACAGAATAAATATTAACCAAGTCGATTGTCTCAAAGGTGACCAATGAAACCAAGCTGTGGGTAATAGTTCTGGAAAAATCCATGCCCTCAAACCGCTCGGATCTTGCTGCGACAAGCCATAACTCAAAGCACTCATCATAATGACCAGTAAGTGAGATAGCCAGGCCGCAAATGTAAGCAATCCCTTTTCAGCCAGTAGTCCTATCATGCAAACTGTTATTGTGGAAAAAATAAACACAATGTTGATAGTAAGCACATCATCAATGAAAGATTGATTCAAAATAAACCAACCTAAAAAGCATGCCAAACCGCAGTAGAATAATCCACTCAGGTTGAAATACAACGCCATCAATAAAACGGCTGCAAATAAGATATAAGGTAAAATCAACAAAGCATGTTGAACTGGCATTGGGATATGAGTGAGAAAC
>JBPOFV010000177.1:0-5173 GCA_051252335.1 Marinicella sp.
GTCTTTAGGTAACAATGCTTCTATGCTATGCATCAGTTCAATTTGATCAATCAAGTCGTTGACGTAATCCAGTCGATCAGTTTCAATCACCAGGATTTTGCTTTTGTCATAATTAGCGATCCAATTTTGATACAGGGATTCTAAACGTTTTAAATAACGCAATGGCATGTCTTGTTCCATTTTTCGACCACGCAATTTAATGCGTTTTCGGGTGGTGCGAATTGAGCATTTTAAATAAATCATCAAATCAGGTGGTTTAATGGCTGTGCGTATACTTGCATAAAACTTTTGGTAGGTTTGCCAATCGCGTTTGTTGATTTTACGTGTCTGATGTAAGGCTGTGGCAAATATTTCCACGTCTTCGAAAATGGTTCGATCTTGAATCACCACGCCAGGAGTTTGTTCCAATTGTTGGTGGATCTTAAATTTAGAGGCCAAGAAGTATAATTGCGAATGGAAAGCCCATTGTTTCATGTCTTGATAAAAATCAGATAAATAGGGGTTGTTGTCATTAGGTTCATAAAATGGAGTGATTTGATAAGTGCTGGTTAAAAACTCAACCAATGAAGTTTTTCCAGCGCCAATGTTACCCGCTATGCCAATGATTTTTTGTTCGCTCATGTGAGTATTTTATGCGCAAAACTGAGTTAAGATGTAAACCATGAGTCATCTTTTTCGGATTGTTACAGTATTAATTTTATTTTCTGGGTTTGCGGTCGAAGCAAAGTCGACATGGAAAGAAAAAATTAACCGCAACGGGATAAAAGTTTATCAGCAACACCTTCATCCACAATATAAATATTTTCACACCAAAGGCGTGATGACCATCAAGGCTAAACCCGCTGCGGTAATAGCCTTGATGAAAGATTTGAAAACGTGTGAACACTGGGTGTTCAGTTGTCTATCGGCCACATATTTAACCACACAAAACAAAAAGGGCTCTACAGTTCACATGACTTTTGAGGGACCGTTGTGGTTAAAAGATCGAGATGTGGTTTTTTCTATTGAAACAGAGCAACTGGCTGACGAGCAATGGCTGATGAAAATAAAGAACCAGTCTGCATTATTTCCAAATAATAAATTCGTTAGAATTCAGGAGACCGAAGCCAGCTGGTTATTAACACCTGTGGCAAATGGCGAACTGCTTGTGACCTATGAAATCTATATGGATCCACAGACCAGTTTCAAAGCTGGTGTCAACAAGTACAATCGTGATGCGACTTATAACACCTTGTTAAACATGCAAAAAATGTTACAGCAAGCGCCCTTTAATCAAATACAAGATGTGCCTGAAGGCTGACGCTATTGTGCTGTTAATTTAGGTCTTGTCCTGTCCATGATTTATACCGTGACTTTTGTTTTCGAGAAGGTTTTTCAACGGCTTTGATATCGAATTCCGGATTGGGATTGTTGATGGGCTTTATATTGGTTTTCAGCAACTTGCCATCATGAAAGTAATGAACCTGATAGATTTGATCCGCGGTCATTTGGTGTATGCGATTTTCAATGTTACTGGCGCTCACTTTGATGCCGTCAATTGCCAGTATTTCATCGCCAGCAGTTAGACCTGCTTTCCATGCAGGGCTGTCTGAATCAATGGTCTTGATGCTTACCAGATCATGATCCATATTTAAGTCAATTCCAATCCAAGCCTGTGTATATTCAGTTTCTTTGGTTACTTGTTGCAGTCCATAGAAGTCAAGTAATTGTGTAAAATCTATGGCTTCAGCGCCTTCAATATAACGGTGCCAAAAATCAGTAAAATCATGCTCTGTGATTTCATTCAAAAGTGTTAAGACAGCAGATTTGTCATACCCTTTGTCAATATTAGAATGTTTGGCATAAAGTCGTCTTTGTAATTCATCCATGCCATATTTATTGTTTGTGAGTTGACGAATTTCTTGATCCAGTCTCCAAGCCATTAAGCTTCCTTCCAGGTATATGCTGACACTGTAGTTGTGAGTTTGTTGGACATCGTTTTTAAGCCATGTGTCAAAACTACTTTGGGCCAAAGATTGTTTCTTTCTGCCAGGGTTAGACACGTGTTTATGAATGCCTTCGGCTAATTTTTCATGATACTCTTTACTTTCATAAATACCAGAACGGAGCAACAATAAATCATCATAATAACTGGTGATGCCTTCTGCCATCCAAAATAAAGAGCTGTAGTTTTCATTCGAATAATCGTAGGGGGCAATGCCCGCTGGGCGGTATGCTTTAACATTCCAGGTATGTACAAACTCATGAGCTGTTGTGGCCAAAACTTTTAAGTAGGACTTACGTGGTTTAAAATTAAATCGATCCTGTTGAATGATGGTTGAGTTTACATGCTCTGTGGCACCTCTTAAGCCATCTCCGACATGGTACATGTAGACATAACGATCAAATGGCATTGAACCCCAGATTTTTTTAGCTTCAAAATGCAGCAAGGTAACTTGTTCCTTGATGTCTTGAATGTCATGATTGCCTTCACCCCAGATGACTATTTCATAGGCTTTGTCATCAACAGTAAATGCCAGAAATTCATGGATGCCAGACTCAATTGGAGAATCAACCAGTTGATCATAATTGCTGGCACTGAATGTGTGTTCTGATTCAGATTCCAGCCCTGATCTGGATTGCCACATTTCAGGTACCTGTAATTCTACAGTTAAGGGTTGATGGCGAAATTCAGGGGCATACATAAAGACACCGCTGGCGTCTAAAAAAGCATGAGTCTCATCAATGTGTGAGACCCTTTGTTTCAATGAATTGGCATAAATCTGGTAGTTGACAGTGACTGAGCCAGGTTGCTTAAGAAATAGTTTCCAAGTATTTTTATTGGTTTTGTGCCAGGTAATATGTTGGCCATTGGCATGCTGAGCAGTCAATTGACTGATGTGCTTACTTAAGTTGAGTATTTCGTATCGTCCAGAACGCCAAACAGGTAACTGAACCTCCAGTGTTTTGGTGCTGACATGGGGAAAAGTAATTTCAACTTGAGCCAAATGGTGTTTCGGATCAGTCATGGTTATGCGGTATTTGCTTGCAGTTTGCACTTGGGCTTGTGCACTTGAAATAAACAACAATAAAAACAATAAATTTCTTATCATGGGCAAAGATTAATTGGGTAAATTATTGATTTAACTATATGCAGACAATTAATTCCAGAGATTAAAGTCTATAGAGTTAAGTTAAGGCAGTTTTAGGTGCAACTGACATCATCAGAACTTTGGAATTGAATTCTGGGATCATTAAAGTCATTGGCTTCAAATGACAATAATTCAGCCGTGTTGATAGGCAATTTAATGATGCCACCCTCATTGTCAGTGGTTAATATGGTTAAGTATTCAATACCATCAGTGGTACCTATATCAATAGCCAATACGCGTTGATAACTGATGGTTTGAGCATCAGCACCCATACATTTTAAGTTTAAGCGTCGACGTTGTACAATGGCAGCTTCCAGCATGTCTTGAGCAGCACAACTTAATGAATTTTTCATGGCTTAAATTTTATCATATGAGCCTTCAGTTTTACTAATGGCTCCATTGAATTATGAAAATAATATGAAATCACCTCATGACCCTTTATTGATACCATCCATATGTTCGCAGATTGAACAGCATGGATATGTGGTTATAGATCAGCCATTTTCTGAGACTCTGATTTCAGGTTTGTTAGCACTTTTGATGCAGTCTAAACCGGATGAGTTTCAGCCGGCAGGTATTGGTAGGGCAGGTGATTATCAAAACAATACTGATATCCGGCGTGATCAGATTATGTGGCTAAATGACAACAGTACACAGGCTGAACCCTATTTGAATTGGATTGAAAAATTACGATTGGCATTGAATGAAAGGTTTTATTTAGGATTGAATGAATATGAGTGTATGTTCGCACATTACCCAAAACATGCATTTTATCGTAAACATCTTGATGCCTTCAAACAACAGAAAACAAATCGGAATCGTAAGCTAAGTACCATTTTATACCTGAATCAGGATTGGCAAAATGAGGATGGTGGTGAGTTGTTGTTATACCAACATGAAACCGAGCAGGCATTTAAAAAAATTTCACCCCAATTAGGTCGTTTGGTGATTTTCCTCAGCGAAGAGTTCCCGCATGAAGTATTACCGGCCAAAAGATCTCGTTACAGTTTAACGGGATGGTTCAGGACCATGACATGAAATACATCATCTATTTATATGTTATTGGTGCAGCTCAAGGATTTATTTTAGCCATTGCCTTGTTGTTAAAAAAAGTGAATCAGCACAGTAACAAAGTATTGGCTGTTTGGTTGTTGTTACTGGGTTTTGATTTGCTCATGAAAGTCGTTTACCTGAATAATCAAAATACTGACTTATTACCGGCTTATGTATTGGTCCAGTTTTTTCCATTCCTGTATGGCAGTTTCTTTTATATCTACGTAAGAACCATCACTGTAAAACGTCCGTTTATTTGGCGGGATGTGATTCATTTCATGGGGTTTTTCATCATGGTCGGGCTCAATTTACACTGGATTTTTAATCCATGGGAAAATACGCCAAGGGCTTTTGCGTACTTTGATTTAACCTTGTATTTATACAGTGTCAGTTATGTGTTGGCAGGTTTGATGAGGATAAAAAGATATCGATTACAACTAGAACAAGAACAATCCAATACCGATGGAATTTCTTTGGTATGGATAGATGTGATGGCATATTTTCAGGCACTTATCTGGTTCATAGCAGTGACTCAATGGTTGGTCCCGATCAAAGCTTATAATGTTTGGATTATTTATTTGGCCGTGGCCGTTTGGATGACGGTTATGGGTTATTTGGCTTTATTACAACAAAACATTCAGCCATTGCAGCAAGTTGTACCACCGCAAAAAATAGACAATGAACGATTTCCTGAAGTCAATGCCAAGCTAAGTCAACTGATGGATCAAGATCACTTGTTTCTTGATCCAACACTTAACATTGGTCGATTGGCAAAAAAATCAGGTTACCCTGAATACTTGGTTTCTTTGGTCATCAATCAAATTCATGGCAAACCATTCCGAGAATATATCAACCAATTGCGTATCCAGGCTGCAAAAGAAATGCTGGAGGATACAAACAACGGTAGCACGATTCTAAACATAGCCTATGATTGTGGATTCACTTCAAAATCGACATTCAATACTGCATTCAAACGAATCATGCAACAG
>JBPOFV010000178.1:0-5141 GCA_051252335.1 Marinicella sp.
GTTGGGGCTTTTTTTTGTCTTGAATTTACTAAAACCACTGGCGCTGGACATGTTTGTTCGCTGCGCGCATGCGCACTTAAGGATTTTAATGGTTTCTGGTGGCTATTCTGTGTAATAGAGAGGTTAACTCTTCGTTATTGCTGAGCTGTTCTAAGCTATTCATAGCTGACATGATGTGGTCGTTAGCCATATTTTTTGCAGTGCTTAAACCCACCAAATTAGGATAAGTTGATTTTTGATTTTTTATATCTGATTGAGCTGGTTTTCCTAAGGTTGATGTATCAGCTGTGATATCTAAGATGTCATCAATGATTTGATAGGCCATACCAAAATTATTGGCAAAGTTCAGGTAATTATTTTTATCATTTTCTGGTAAATCATTACTGCATGAAATTACCATGGTGATACAAGCCTGTATCAAAGCTCCGGTTTTTTTAATATGTATGCTTTGTAATTGTTCTAAAGAAACGTTTTTCCCTTCAGCTTCTAGATCCAACATTTGGCCACCGACCATTCCTAGTGCTCCAGCACTTTGGCTAAGTGTTTGTACCATGGATACAATTATGCTAGCTTCTACTGGTGTATGAGCCAGTGTGTTAAATGCCATAGATTGCAAAGCGTCTCCAGCCAAAATTGCAGTCGCTTCATCAAAAGCGATGTGGTTGGTTGGTTTTCCTCTCCTTAAATCATCATCATCCATGGCTGGTAAGTCATCATGAATTAAAGAATAAGCATGAATCATTTCTATAGCGGCAGCAATGTGATCAGCTATTTTGAGGCTAATTCCTAAACTTCTCGCCGTTGCGTAAACCAACATGGGTCTGATTCTTTTTCCGCCCGCAAGCAAGGAATAAGCCATAGCTTCATGTAATCGTAAACTATCAGGATCGGCATGATTAATTTGGAGGTTGAGAAAGTTGTTGATTCGTTGTTGGTGTACTTGAAAATCCATTAAGAGTTTTGATCCATTAGCTTTTCTATTTTTAGTTCAGCTTCATCAATTATTTTTTGACACTGTCTGGTTAATTTAATGCCTTGCTCATACAATTTCAATGATTCTTCCAGGCCCACATCTTGCTGTTCCATTTTTTTTATGACAGCAGATAAAGATTCTAAGTTTTTTTCAAAAGTTTGGGTTTGACTCATGTCTATATTTTACAAAAGAAAAGCAGGGGATATCCATTTAAATGATGCCTTATATTCAGATAATAGATCTAAAAATTGCTGACTAATAAATTTTGAACCAATGGCGACCAGTTGTTCCTCGAAATAAACATAAGGTATCAAGCTTCTTTCCCACGGTGAAATATTGTGTTCCTGGAATAAATGTTTAACTTTTTTACTGGATTTTTGTTGAGGTAATACGATACGCGCGCCAGTTACTTTAAACATAATTGTAATGGGAAGTTGAACCTTCTTTTCGGCCTTAAATAAGAGATAGCCAGCTTCTGATGATAATTGGTATTTAGTATGATCGTTTTGTAAAACTATTTGAATAGGTGACTGTGGATGTGATGAACGAAGGCATAAGGCATAAATCTCACCTTGCCACCGTTTTAAATAAAAATGAGTGGATTTCAACTCTGGGGATTTATCGTTTGATGAATTGATACAATCATCTGAAAACTGTAACAATTGCTTGTGACTTGGTGGCATTTGCTTAAGTGCATGTAACCAGTGATATAAACTGGTTGCGTAGACCAAAGGATCCTTTATAGCTTTTAAGTTAATTGGGTTGGTGTTTTTAAAACCATTTTCAATCACTTCATTTGATAAGTTGAAATTCGAAATGGATTGTAATATGCCAGCTGAGGCATTTGTATCATATTCCTGTAACACAGGAATGATTCTATTGCGTATAAAATTTCTGCTGTATTCATTATTCTGGTTGCTGGGGTCTTCAACAAAATTGAGTTGATTGGCTTGAATGTATGCCATAATCTCAGATTTTGTACAATGAAACAAAGGCCTGTGTATTGTGTAATAAAACAAGGAATTGGTTTGAGACATGCCAGTAATTCCTTTTAACCCAGTACCACGCATCAATCGAAAGAGTATGGTTTCAACCTGATCTGCCTGATGATGTGCAGTTAATAAGCAATCATCAGGTTTTAAATATTTGGCAAAGACTTCTTGTCTGGCTAAACGGCAGTTGTTTTCACTGAAATTTTCTAATTCAACAGATTCAATGATCAATTGAATGTTGAGTTGATCACAAAAGGATTGGCAGTGATTGGCCCATTGTCCTGCAGATGAATCGATGTTGTGATTAACATGGATGGCAATCAATTTTGCTTTGATATCAGGAAGTTTGGTTAATGCATGCAACAATGCAGTCGAATCACCACCACCACTGAAGGCCACATAGTATCTGCTGGATTTTGGAATTAAATCGCTGTTTAAAAGAGGTGACTTATTCGGTGAAAGCGCCATAAGACATCAGGCGCTGGTAACGATCATTAACCAATTGTTCTTTATTTTTTAGTAATAATGATCCCAACTGTTTGTTGATAATAGATTTCAGCTCGCTGGCAACAAATTCTTGATCGCGATAAGCACTGCCCAAAGGTTCTTTGATCACGTGGTCAATTAATCCCAAAGCTTTTAATTTACTGGAGGTTATACTGAGGGCTTCTGCGGCATCTTGAGCTTTATCGGCACTGCGCCATAGTATTGAGGCACAACCCTCTGGTGAAATGACCGAATAAGTACTGTATTCAAGCATTAATGTTGAATCACCAACACCTATGGCAAGCGCCCCTCCGGACCCACCTTCCCCAATGACTGTACAAATTATAGGTACTTTTAAACTGGACATGACTTCCAGGTTTTTAGCGATGGCTTCAGATTGCCCTCTTTCTTCCGCACCAATACCTGGATAAGCACCTGGTGTGTCAATAAAAGTTAATATAGGCATATTGAACTGTTCTGCCATTCGCATCAATCTCAATGCTTTGCGATAACCTTCCGGTCTGGGCATGCCAAAATTGCGCATAATTTTTGATTTGGTTTTTCTGCCTTTTTGATGGCCAATGACCATGACTGACTGTCCATCTAATTTAGCAGGTCCGCCCACGATGGCAGAATCATCGGAAAAGGCCCGATCGCCATGTAACTCTTGGAAATCAGTGAACATCATTTCGATGTAATCTAAGGTATAGGGTCTTTTGGGATGGCGTGCCAATTGTGAGATTTGCCAATCTGACAAATTTGAAAAAATATGTTCAGTTTTACTTTTTAATTTGCCCTTTAATCTTTGGATTTCCTCATCAATATTCATGGCATTGTCATCACTGACATTCTGAAGTTCATTGATCTTGGCTTCTAATTCTGCCAAAGGTTGCTCAAAGTCTAAGTAATCTGTATTCATACATTGAAATTTTTCAAACGATTGGATATTTTACGACGATGTCACACAATGTGCCAGCTGTAATAACGAAGAAAGTGTTATCATGTGATGTTTTTTTGCTGGGAATCTATGAGCGAGTTCATCAAAAACCTACCTAAAGTTGAATTGCATATGCATATTGAAGGCTCTTTAATGCCTGAACTTCTTCTTCAATTGGCAGAGAAGAACTCGGTTAAATTGCCCTATGAAACATTAGACGATGTGCAACAAGCTTATCAATTCAAAGATTTAAGTGAATTTGTCAATTTATATATTCAAGGGACTGAAGTCATACGCTCAGCCGATGATTTTTACCAATTAACAGCAGCATACTTAAAAAAATGTAATGAACAAAACATCAAACACACCGAAGTGTTTTGTGACATCAGGACCTATGTAGATAGGGGATTGCCAGCTGAAATGGTGTTGGATGGAATTGAAGCAGGGTTCAAAGAAGCCTACAAAGATTATGGTATCACTGGCGGTATGATTCCGACATTTATTCGACACCTTGGCCCCGAAGTCGCAGCAGCAGACTGGCAGTTTTATCGTCAACATACAGACCGATTTTTAGCTGTTGGCTTAGCTGCCATTGAAGTTGGATATCCAGCCAGTTTATTTAAAAAAGTATTTGAAGATGTGAAGCTCAGTGGATTGCCCGTTGTTGCACATGCAGGCGAAGAAGGATCAGCTGATTATATCTGGTCAGCCATTCATGATTTGGATGTGGCAAGAATTGACCATGGAATTCGATGTTTAGACGATCCATTGTTGGTGGAATATCTACAGAAAACGCAAATTCCGTTAACTGTATGCCCTTGTTCAAATGTGAGTTTGCATGTTTTTGAGCACATGAGCCAACATGTCATCGGCCAGCTATTGGACTTAGGAATTAATGCCACCATCAACTCCGATGACCCTGCTCATTTTGGTGCCTATTTACAAGAAAATATGGAGCAAATACAACTGCATTGTGGCATCAAAGATGAGCAATTGGTTCGAATGACGCATAATGCCATTGATGCCAGTTTTGCAGACAGTTCGAGAAAGGTTGAATTACATCATATGGTCGATGATTCTAACGACTTGTGAGTGACAGTACCCGAAAAGTATTTATGGCGATCTGGTCAAGTACTTCCATAGAATAACTCCCGTGATCAAAGCCACTGAAGTGATTGTGATGATGATTGTTTTTTTGTTTAAATTTGATTTTGCTGCGTGCTGATGAGCCTTTCCGGGCCCTTGAAATATGAGGCATGTTGAACCCAGAACAATTTTGTCGTGATCACTCAAAAAGGCTGATAATCTTTTTTGGCCATTAATTAATATACCGTTGGTTGAAACTAAATTGACTACTTTCCATCGGCCATTTTGGTGAATCAGTTGAGCATGTTTTTTTGATACACTTGGATGCTTAACAATGATGTCACACTCTGAGCTTCTGCCTATCTCCCAAACTTGAGTTTCTTTAGCTTGATCTAATTTCAAAGGAATGATGTCTTCATTGGCCTCACCTATAAAACAATGAAGCTGGTGATAATCAGAGTCATTGGTTGAAATCACCTTTTCTGCGGCTCTTAATGCTTCCAGTTGTGCCACATTCATCATTCTCGTTCCATTGATGGCAGTGGTACTTTCTTCAATCCAGCTGTCTGGGATGTTTTCATTGGTTTGATTATTGAATTCAGCCGTGTTTTGTTTTTCTGCGGGTGAATCTGATTCTGACTTAAAACGGATATCCACTGTATACAAC
>JBPOFV010000179.1:0-5139 GCA_051252335.1 Marinicella sp.
CACATACATTGGCTGAAATCATGAAGTTTTCAATTAACTTATGGGCATCATTGCGGGTGTATTGCTGAATGTCTGAGACCATACCGTCTTCACCAATGGTAATGAAAACATCTGATGAATTAAATTCAATGCCACCACGAGCATACTTTTCCATTTGCAGACACTTAAATAAATGATACTGATGATCCAAAGATGCAGTCACTTTATCAGACCAACCTTTGGTGTTTTCGCCTGTATCTAAATAGGCCCAGGCTTCATCATATGTGATGCGCGCATGCGAATGCATCAAGCCACGATAAAACTCATATGACTGAATTTCTCCCAGACTATTGATGTGCATTTCACAAACCATACTCAATCGATCCACATTCGGATTCAATGAACAAATACCATTTGAAAGCTCCAGCGGTAACATAGGAATCACTTTACCTGGAAAATAGACCGATGTGCCACGATTGTAAGCTTCTTTATCCAATGGATAATCAGGGCGTACATAACTAGAAACATCAGCAATAGCAACCAACAACTTATAACCATTTTCAGTGGGTTCGACATAAACGGCATCGTCAAAATCACGTGCATCAGCACCATCAATGGTGACCAACGGTAAGTGACGGATGTCTTGGTGTGGTCCGATGCTGTTTTCATCAACTGACTTGGGAATTTGGCTGCGATAATCTTCAACAGCTTCAGGCCACTCATTGGGCAATCCTTCACTGACAATGGTTAATTGCATTGACAGTTCATGATTCAATTGCTGGCCCAAAATTGCAATCACTTCACCAAAAGCTGGGCGGTGTTTATCTGGGTATTTTTTGATGCTAACTGTCACATAGTCATTGTGTTTAGCGGTACCCATGGCTTCTTGTGGGATCATGATGTCACTGATGCGGGAATTGTCGGCTTTGACATAAGCCAACCCTTCTTCATCTACCAAACGACCAGCAACTGTGGCATGCGCTCTTTTCAATACTTCAACGATGAACGCATCATGTTTACCATTACCTTTATAAGCAGGTTGAACATCAGCAAGCACCACATCACCATCCATCACCATGCGCATTTGTTTAGGTGTGATGAAGGCATCTTCTTCCAATTCATCAGAAATCAGAAAACCAAAGCCATCACTGTGAGCACTGATTCTGCCTTGTGTAAGTTCTAGCTTTTTACGCACACCGTAACCACCACGTCGATTGACCAATAGTTGACCGTCTCGCACCATACTCCTTAAGCGAGTTCTTAAACCTTCAAATTGTTCATCGTTCTGGATGCCAATCTTGATCGCAATACTCTCTAACTTGAGCAACTTGGACTCTAGTTCTAAAAATTGAATCAGGGCGTTTCTTGATGGGATGGGGTTTTTATATTGTTTGACTTGATCTGCAAATTCCGGATCAGGGATATTAAATGGGTTCTTCATGCCGCTTATTATACTCAGGCGCATTTGACATTGTTTAGTTATCTGGTCATTTAATGTTAAAATTGCTTCACCAGAAAAAAAGAGACACCCATGATCAAAGCAGACGTCGTAGAAGACATTGTCAATAAAGTTGAAAAATTCATACCTGATGACTTAAAAACCATGCGGCAAGACTTCAGCAAAAACATGAAATCTATTCTCACAGCCACATTACAAAAAGCCGATTTGGTAACCCGCGAAGAGTTCGAAGTTCAAAAAGCAGTGTTGGCTAAGACCAGAGCCAAATTAGAAGCACTTGAGAAACAAATCGATGAATTAAATTCTTAACTCTGGTTTACATTAAATAAATTCAAATGAAAAACACCCTAAAACTAACCGCTATGCTGGTTGTTTGTTTAATTTTTCGAGCCCCACAATTATCGGCTATAGGTTCAGAACCATTAAACAAAAACCAAAACATCCCATACCCAGCAATTGTGCGTGTGTATTTTGAACACGCGGATCAAATTCAAAAACTATCTGAATTCAGCGATGTCTGGACCATTAACCCTGATCAAAATTTTGCCATTATTCGAATCACGGATGCCGTGTCCCATCACAAAATCCAACAGCTTAATTTGACTGTACGATTAGATAAAAAATTAATGGATCAGCATGCATTGGATTTACTTAAGATTTCACAACCCAATAAAGCTGGTACGGGGATTCCTGGCTTCTCTTGTTATTCAACTGTCGATGAAACATTTCAAAAAATGAACCAAATGGTTTCAGACTATCCGGAATTGGCTGAAATCATTGACATCGGTGATAGTTGGGAAAAACTCAATTTATCCAGTGCCGGTTCTGATCTTCGGGTCCTGAAAATAACCAATCAAAATATCCCTGGCCCTAAACCTGTTTTATTTATTTCATCATCCATCCATGCCAGAGAATATACCACGGCTGAATTGAATACCCGTTTTGCTCAATTTTTACTTAATAATTACAACCTGAATGCTGATGTTACATGGATCTTAGACCACCATGAAATTCACCTCTCATTACTGTCAAACCCAGACGGGAGAGAACAAGCTCAAACAGGTATATTATGGCGTAAAAACACCAACCAAACTTATTGTGCACCTGGCAGTGATAGTCGAGGTGTAGACCTGAACCGAAATTATCCATTTGCATGGGGCATAGGGGGTTCAACCACCGAATGTAGCGATACATTTAGAGGTCCAGCTGCTGAATCAGAACCTGAAATTACAGCACAAATGGATTACATCCGGCAGGTTTATTCAGATAACAGAGGTCCTGGCGTCAATGATAAAGCTCCAGATGACACGGCAGGGATATTCATTGACATCCACAGCTACGGTGAATTGATTTTGTGGCCTTGGGGTTACACCAATGACGACCCACCCAACAACAATCAATTACAAGCTTTAGGCAGAAGAACCGCTTACTTCAATCAATACAGACCACAACCTGTTAACGATTTAGTGATCACTGGCGGTGGTTCTATAGATGCCGCTTACGGTGAATTGGGTGTGGCTTCTTTGGCATTTGAGTTGGGCACCAGTTTTTTTCAAGATTGCCCGACTTTTGAAAATGAAATTCTGCCGGATAATCTGGCAGCCTTGATGTATTTAGCCAGGGTCACTCAAGCCCCCTATACCCAAGCCTTAGGTCCAGATATCGAACGTTTACATGTCATACCCAACATCATAACTACGGCTTCCAACATTGATGTTTCGGGCATCGCCAATGACAACCGTTACAACCAAAGTAATGGTTTTCAAGAAACAGGGATGATTCAATCCGTAACAGCTTATATCAATGAATTACCTATCCATGGAGTTGATGCCATTTCATTGAGTCCAGTCGATGGAAGTTTTGAGGCAGAAGTTGAGGAATTTATAGGTCAAATAGGCACCAAAGATCTTAAGGTTGGGAAAAATATACTTTATGTACAAGCCAGCGATGGTGACCAAAACGGTGGCACTTACGCCCAATTCATTGATGTGGTTGAGCCAAGTCAGGTCGCCCAATTAACGGGTGTGATCACTGATGCGATTTCGGGCTCAGTAATAGCAGGTGCTTTACTTGACATCAACCATTCGCAGGCCATTTCTACCACCAATGGCAGCTACACTCAGTGGATTTACCCGGGTACTGCTGATTTGGTGGTTTCAGCAGAAAACTACACCAGTCAGACCATCTCCAACTTGAATTTAATGGCAGGAGAACAGTTGGTTCAGAATGTTCAATTACAACCAATCTGTGAAATTTTCAGTGATGATGTTGAAAGTGGCAACACTGGATGGACCACTGAAGGCTTGTGGGCGATCAACAATGAATTGAGTTTCAGTTCCAGTCATGCTTGGAACGACAGTCCAGGTGGTGAATACGCAAACAACCTCAATGTGTCATTAACCTCACCGGCCATTGATGTAACTGATGCCAATTCATTAGAGGTCAGTTATATGAATTATTGTGATACCGAAGCCACCTACGATTTTGGCCACTTTGAAGTGCAATTTGATGGTGGAGTTTGGCAGGAAATTTCACAATGTGATAATCAAGCCAGTTGGCAGCAAGCCGTAGAATCTATTGAGTTACCAATTGGTGCCACTGAATTGAAAATTCGTTTTCGCTTAACTTCTGATGCAATTGTCACTCGTGATGGTTGGTATATAGATGACGTGGTTGTGAAAGCATCAGGAGACGTTTGTGGCTTGGTTAATCCAGACATCATATTCGCTGATGATTTTGAGTGATTCATAATTAGTCAGATAATAGCTGGTTAATAAACTAATTTTCAGGTAAAGTACGCGTCCCGTCCATTGAGGCGGCCTAAATTGAGTAAAAAATACTCATTAGCGTGCGCAATACAGCAATTTCATTTTTTCTGATATTTGTCGCACAACATATAAATGTGCAGACAAGTTAGCAAATTAGCTTGCCTAAAAAGGCTGATTAAACAGTCTCATCAACAGAGAAATACATGAAATTTACCGAACTCGGTCTTTCAAAGCCGTTGCAGCGCGCAGTGGCTGAACAAGGCTATGACACACCCTCACCTATACAAGCCCAAGCAATTCCTGCCGTTTTATCTGGCAAAGATGTGATGGCTGCAGCCCAAACTGGTACCGGAAAGACAGCAGGTTTTACCTTACCAATTTTAGAAATCTTAAGCCGTGGCAAACCAGTCAAATTCAACAGTGCTCGGGCATTAATTCTTACCCCAACTCGTGAGTTGGCGGCGCAAGTTGAAGCCAGCGTTATGACTTATGGTAAATACATGAATTTGCGTTCTGCCGTGGTCTTTGGTGGTGTCAAGATAAACCCTCAAATGCAAAAACTCAGACGTGGAGTGGATATATTGGTTGCAACACCAGGACGTTTGTTAGATTTATATGGCCAAAATGCAGTGCGTTTTGATGATTTAGAAGTCTTGGTGCTGGATGAAGCTGACCGCATGTTAGATATGGGATTTATCCATGACATTAAACGCATCATGCATACCTTGCCAGCCAAGCGACAAAACCTCATGTTTTCGGCCACTTTTTCCAGGGAAATCAGGCAATTAGCAAAAAACATCACCAAACATCCCGTTGAAATTTCAGTCAGCCCAGAAAACACAACTGCAGAACGGGTGGCTCAAGTTATGCATCCAGTTGATAAGAGACGTAAAAAGGAATTGTTATTGCATTTAGTCGCACAAGGTCAATGGC
>JBPOFV010000180.1:0-5135 GCA_051252335.1 Marinicella sp.
AAACTACAATTTTATTTAATCGATGAACATGACAGTTGGTTACCAGAAACTTACAAGCGAGATTTGTCTTTAACACAGATGGTATTAGAGGGGATTAAGGAACAGCGAATTGTGGCTTATTTCCAACCTATTTTTTCGGCTAAAAGCAGGCAAGTTGCAAAATATGAGTGTCTGGCTAGGCTGGTAGATGAACAAGGTGAAATTCAGCTCATGCCAGCGGTATTTATCCCCTTGGCTCATCGTGCTAATTTGTATTATATGATCACCAAAGCAATGATTATTCATGCGGTTAGTTTTGCAGGCAAACACGCTGTGCCGGTTTCATTAAATTTGAGCGTTTCTGATATCAACAATGACCGAACGTGTGAGTTCTTGTTTAGACAGATTAAGAAATCTGGCGTAGGGCACTTGTTGCAGTTTGAATTGTTAGAGAACGAAGCCATTATTGAGCCAGATATCATCATAAAATTCATTGAAAAGCTTCAACATTATGGTTGTAAAGTGGGCTTGGATGATTTGGGTAAAGGTCATTCAAACATCGAACGGTTACTGAATTTGCCAGTGGATTTTGTGAAAATCGATCGTACCATTATGGAAAATGTGCTAGAAAATGCTGAAATGAAGCATGTGGCTCAAGGCATCATTAAACTGGCTCATAAAAAAGGCTTAGAAGTGGTTGCGGAATATTGTGCTGATCAGCAATTGGTCAATGTAGCCATTGATTTAGAAGCAGATTATTTACAGGGGTTTTATCTAGGTAAACCCGCTAAAGGCTTATTTGTCCCCGTTACAGATGCGTTGAAAGTGAGTTCCATGGTCTGATCATTTATTCTGGTAAATGATCAATGGCTGCTTTTGACATCAGCTCTGTTAAAATACAGAAACATCAGAATATTTTCATAATTAATTGCATGAATTTTCAATACATACAGGTCTTTATCAGCTGCGCTTCCAAGTCAGAAGCTAAAACAATGGTTGATTCTTTATTAGAAGACCAGATAATAGCTTGTGCACAAGTGTTGCCAAAAATTGAATCTTTTTATCGTTGGCAAGGTCAGATAATGCATTCAGATGAATGTTTATTGATCTTGAAAAGTAAGAAAGATTATTATTCTGCGATTGAGAACACGATTAAAAAACTGCATTCGTATGAAGTCCCTGAAATTTTAGCAGTCCCTGTTGTGGACGGCTCAACTGATTATTTGAACTGGATCAATGAACAACTTAAAGCATAAGATTAAACTAATCTCCTTATGGCTGCTGATGTCCCTCTCTCAGCTTGTAATGGCAGCAAACAACAACCCGCCTCCACCTGATGAAGCCATGCTGATTTCACACCAGGTGTTGAGCCAAGATTTGGTGCGAGTTAAATTCGATTTGATCGATGATGTTTATTTGTATAAACATGCCTTTGGTTTCAACGGGAATGACCTTGAGGTTGATACAGATTTATTAGTCATCCCAGAGGGTAAAGCCAAAGATGATCCCGCTTTTGGCCCGGTTGAAACTTATTACAATTCAGTCTTTATAGATGTTCCGGTTAAAAATTTAGGTGCAACACCACAATTGATCGTTAAATATCAAGGCTGTGTGGAAAACTTCATTTGTTATCCGCCACAAAAGAAAACTTTTGATTTGTCAGGTCAATTGATGGCCACAGCCACTTTATCAACAAGTCAAATCGGTGGCATATCTTTGGGTCAATCCACATCCTCCACAGGTTTTTTTGGTGATAATCAACAATTGTTACCAGTCGATGAGGCATTTCAGTTTGAAACCATAGCCTTGGACGCCAATCAATTGATGGCTCGATTCACCATGGCGCCAAATATATATTTGTATAAAGACCAGATTCAATTCAGTTCTTTCACCGAGGGGGTAAAGTTAGGTGCAGCCATTTACCCTGAAGCTCAGCTAAAAGATGATCCTGAATTTGGTTTGGTAGATGTTTTTTATGATGTGGTTGAAATTGAAATCCCGGTTACACATACCCGAGCAGGCGTTACTCAGTTAGACATTGAAGCTGCGTTCCAAGGCTGTGAAGATGGCAAAGTGTGCTATCCACCCACGGCCCAACTGGCAATGGTAGATTTACCTGCAGGTGCCGTTGTTCTAACAAGTACTGCTGCAGATGAAGTGGTAGAATTATCAGAAACTGAAAGCATCATTGAAGGTTTTAGTGAATCAATCTGGTTGATTGTTTTACAGTTTTTTGGTTTTGGTTTATTGCTGTCTTTAACACCTTGTGTGTTTCCGATGATTCCAATTCTATCTGGCTTGATAGTAGGCCAGAAAAACCCATCTACCGCCAAAGCTTTTACTTTATCGATGGTTTATGTGCTGGCCATGGCACTGACTTATACTGTGGTTGGTGTAGCTGCTGGTTTGGCGGGAACTAACTTACAGGCCATGTTCCAAACCCCGTGGATTATCATCAGTTTCAGTGTGGTTTTTGTGCTATTGGCGTTATCCATGTTTGGCTTTTACGACCTACAGTTACCTGCCAGTTGGCAAAATAAACTTTCCAACATATCTAATCAACAAAAAAGTGGTTCATGGCTTGGTGTTGCCGTGATGGGCTTGTTGTCGGCTTTAATCGTCGGTCCTTGTGTGGCACCCCCATTGGCAGCGGCAGTCATTTATATTTCATCAGCAGATGGTGGCCCTGTGGTTGGAGGGTTGGCGTTATTTGCGATGTCCATGGGTATGGGTGTACCACTGATTGCGATAGGGACATCAGCCGGAAAATGGATGCCTAACTCTGGTGGTTGGATGAATGTGGTCAAATCCTTCTTTGGTGTGTTGTTGATTGGTATGGCGATTTGGTTCTTGTCCCGTATCATGTCTGAAAACACCATCCTGATGATGTGGGGTGTGTTGCTGATAGCCACAGCCGTGATGTGGCATCAAAATGCCAAAGACAATGGTTTATCTGGTTGGGTGATGTCAATGTTTGATGCCATGAAGCTTATATTTATAGTCATCGGTGTGGCCCAATTGATCGGAGGGATGGCTGGACAGACAGATCCAGTAAGACCTCTGAAGGGTGTCTTCGCAGGAGCTGCTGGTGGCATCACAGAACCTAAAGTCAGCTTCATAAAAATTAAATCGTTGGAAGATCTGAATAAACAAATTGATAACAGCTCACAGCCTGTATTTTTAGATTTTTATGCCGACTGGTGTATTGAATGTAAACGCATGGAGAAAACCACTTTTATGGATCCAGCTATTGTGGCTTTATCAGAACAAATGACCGTGCTTAAAGCAGATGTAACGGCCAATGATGAAGTGGACGCAAAATTGATGAAACATTTTGGCATAGTGGGTCCGCCAGCCAGTTTATTCTTTGCTGCTGATGGTAAACCGCTGACACAGCACAATTTCGTTGGTTACAAGTCTGCCGCGGAGTTAAAACAAACGTTTGAAAAAATACTAAATTAAGCAACTTTCTGGACATTCGCTACCAATTGATGCACAATCGCAGAACTTAGAAGCGAGATTAGTCATTCTGCATGCGTGAAATTGCCATCATCAACGGTCCAAATTTAAACCTGTTAGGGGTCAGAGAGCCTGAGGTGTATGGCACCGAAACATTGCAAGATATCAATCAATCTTTAATTGAGCTAGCCGATGGATTAGGACTTACTCTGAGGTTTAAACAATCAAACGCAGAACATGAATTGGTGGATTACATTCATCAATGTTTTGATGATCAAGTCTCAGGTATAATTATCAATCCAGCGGCATTTACCCACACCAGTGTGGCCATTCGTGATGCCTTGTTAGGTACACAAATACCTTTTATAGAAGTGCATTTATCAAACATTCATGCCAGAGAGTCATTCAGATCTGAGTCATGGTTGTCGGATGTGGCTATTGGAACCATCACAGGTTTAGGGTCAATGGGATATTTGTTGGCCTTACGTTATTGGTCTGAATAAATTAACTCAATTAAATACATATTAATCATCACAGGATACATCAATGGATATCAGAAAAATAAAAAAGCTCATTGAATTGTTAGAACAATCCTCTTTAACAGAGATGGAAATTACTGAAGGCGAAGAAACGGTTAAATTGTCGCGTACTGGACAAATGATGCAAGCAGCGCCTGTTCAAACACAACACGTCGTGGCGCCAGCTGCAGCTCCTGCTCCAGCCAGTGTACCAACACCTGAAGCAGCACCAGTAGATCAGCCAACAGGCTTATTGGTTCGCAGCCCAATGGTTGGTACTTTTTATGCCTCTCCATCACCTGACTCTGAAGCCTTTGTGAAAGTAGGGCAAAGTGTCAATGTAGGTGATACCTTGTGTATGGTAGAAGCCATGAAGATGTTCAATCAAATTGAGTCTGAGCACAAAGGCAAGATTAAGAAAATCTTGGTTGAAAACGGTCAGCCTGTCGAGTTTGATGAGCCTTTGTTCGAACTTGAGTGATCAAGTCCACTGCTAAAGAAGAGAAGCAAATATGTTCAGTAAAATAGTCATAGCCAATCGTGGTGAAATCGCTTTGCGAATTCTCAGGGCTTGTCAAACAATGGGTGTAAAAACGGTTGCCGTACATTCAACTATTGACCGCAATCAAAAACATGTCGGTATGGCAGATGAATCAGTCTGTATCGGTCCACCATCATCACTAGAATCCTATCTAGATATTCCAAAGATCATCGCTGCAGCAGAAGTTACAGATGCGGAAGCCATTCACCCTGGTTATGGGTTTTTAGCAGAAAACGCAGAATTTGCTGAGTGCATTGCAGAATCTGGCTTTAAGTTCATTGGACCCCGTGCCGAAACTATCAGGTTAATGGGTGACAAAGTGGCTGCGATCGAAGCCATGAAAGCGGCAGGTGTTCCCTGTGTACCAGGTTCAGATGGTCCGTTGAATGAAGATCCAGAAAGAAATTTGAGTATTGCCAAAAAAATTGGTTACCCGATTATTGTTAAAGCTGCTGCCGGTGGTGGCGGTAGAGGGATGCGAGTGGTGCATACCGAAGCTGCATTAAATAATGCCATCATGACTACCAAAACTGAAGCCAAGGCGGCTTTTGGTGATGACACAGTCCATATGGAAAAATACCTGGAAAATCCGAGACACATAGAAATTCAAGTCCTGTCTGATATGCACGGTCATGCGA
>JBPOFV010000181.1:0-5098 GCA_051252335.1 Marinicella sp.
AGCTTCACCTTCACTGATATCTCCAGCAAGAATCATGTCCTTGATTTGGTCTTTCAGTTGTAGGTAGATTGGTTCTTTGTCATTCCACTGAAAGCTCATTTTATTTGCCCACCTTTGGTAACAGTAAAGTTAACATTTTTTTCATTTTTTTTGATTTGTTTTCTGCCTTGATTGTTTTCTCAACTTGTTTCATTTCAGTCATTGTTTTAGATGTGGGTGTGATGACATAGCTGAATGCCACTGAAGATAACAGTGAAAAAAATAAAATGGCTACAACCCATATGTTTTGTTTAGTCTGATTCATAAGTACACCTGCATTTTGCCTAGGTGTATTACTATACTACAACACTACTAAAATAGTCAAGTATGCCGAAAGTCATACAGTTCCTGATTCCTGCTTGAAAACTCACTTTATTTGCACCATTATCTGAATTCATTTAAACGACCTGGAACACGGAAAAGCGTTGCTTTTTTGATGATATGTTCTGTTCGAAAGTTCTCAGACTCTAAATAACAGTCCAACACATATGGCAATTCTTTTTGTTTTTCCGGAATAACCGGTAATTCATTTTGAGTGATATTTACCCGGAGTGTTTCAGTGGCAAAGGTAGATAAATCAGGAACAGATATACCATTGAATTTAATGGGTGACTGATCTTTAATTGCTAATTGACAGTTGAGCTTGTTGCTTAATCTTGGAGTTTTATTGCGGTGTGAAACCCTGATGTTTAATGCAGGTTGACTTAAATCCAAGACGATTATTTCTATCAACGAAGGCAAGTTTTGGAGCTCGGTTTTTGGTACTGATGTACATCCCATGGTTAGAGTCAATGAACTGATAATGATGAATTTAATTGTTTTCATGTGTCATATTTAATTTTGGGTCTAATGCATCTTGTAAGGCATCAGAGAAAAAGTTAAAACCAATCACCAGTATAAACAGCAAGCTTGAAGCCACTATAAAATTATTAAAGTGCCCTGCTTGTATGTCATTGGTTGATTCTGCAATCATCAGCCCCCAACTGATGCCTTGTTTAATACCTAAGCCTAAAAAGCTTAATATCACTTCCGTTTTGATTGCAGCAACAAATACCAGAGTGGCTTGGATGATGATTAAGTGACTGGTATTGGGGATTATGTGATGGAATAAAATGCCTGGTTTGCTTAGGCCAACTGCATAAGCAGCCTCGACAAATTCCAGTTGCTTCAAACTGATAACTTCAGCCCTGATGATACGTGCAATATTAGTCCAAAATACAGCTATCATGGCAACATGCATTGCGAACATATGATCTTGCATGGCATAAGCAATGGCGGCGACAAACAAATAAAATGGGATAGAATCTAATACGCCCATTAACCAAAGTAAAACTGAATCAACCCAACGACCTTGAAAGAATCCCGAGACAGCACCTAGAATCACGCCTATCAGCGAAGAAAAGAAGGTCACTACGAACCCCACTTCAAATGCAACTTTGGTTGAGTATATCCCTCGTAAGGCAATGTCTTGGCCTATGGCATTGGTACCAAACCAATGAGACAATGAAGGTTGTTGATTAAATTCAGCTGAGATTTCACTCCAGCCTAAGCCCCAAAACCCAAGCCAAACACCCACAGCCAGCACAAAATATAAGGCAACAACAATTAAACCTATCATGCCAAATCTATCACGTTTAAGTTGTTGCCAAGATTTGCTCCATAAACTCTCGAAAGAATTCGTTGTGTTCATGCCAATGGTATTACTTGTGCTCATGAGTTAACCTGCGCAATTCTTGGGTCGAACCAACGATAGAGAATTTCTGCACTGAGCAAAACTAAAACGAATAAAACAGCCGTTAAACCTACAATGGCTTTGAGTACAGGCTGATCTCCAGCAATGATGGCGTCATAGGTAATTAAACCAACGCCAGGAATGCCAAAATAACTCTCAATGAGTAATGAACCGCTGATGATAACCAATGGAATAGAGAATAAAATTCGAGTGATGATAGGTATCATGGCATTTTTCAGCATGTATTTATAATACAGTTGGTAATTCTTATGGCCAAAAGCTTTGGCAGTAGTTATGTGATCCTTATTTAATTCTTCTACCAATACGGCACGATAAAACCTGGTGTTATAGCCTAAAGACACAAATACTGTGGCCAGAGTAGGAACTGCAATATATTGCAAATATAAAGACAATGAAAAATGACCGTTTGAATCGTAAACTTGCCAACCACGGACTGGAAACCAGTCTAAGCCAAAGCTGGAAGAAAAGATTAATTGGAAACTGATGATAACAATAATGAATGAAATACTCATTCCAATTACAGCAATGGTCATGATGAATTTATCTTGCCACAATCCTCGATACTTGGCCGCTTGAATTGCCAAATAGATGGCCAATAAGTTTCCGAGAATGAATCCAGGGAGCATCAATTGAATAGAGACAGGGATAGACCGAGTTAACATTTGAGTCACCAGTTGATCCTGCGCCATTGAATAGCCAAAATCTAAGGTGATTAATTGTATTAAATAATCTTTATAACGAAGCCAAAAAGGCTGGTCGTAGCCCAATAATTGCCTGATTTCAGTGATGGCTTGCTCTGTTGGGTTTTTACTGAGTAGTTCATAAGTTAAATCAGGCCCAAAATATACCATTAATATAAATGAAATCAGGGTGACGCCTAATATAAGAGGGATGCCTTCTAATAGTTTTCTCAGAGCAAATAGTAAATTTTGCATTACTTGACGTCTACATATCGCAGATGAAAACCACCGACAATTTCTCGATCTGGAAACGAGGTAACATTTTTGTGCCAAAGGTGTATCTTGTTTCTAGAGAGGCCAGAAATGACCACGCAGTCATCAATGACAATTTGGTTCATTTGATGGTATAAAGCGGTTCTTTCAGGTGAGGGTTGCAAAACACTGCTTTGCTCAAACAATTCGTTATATATGGGATTGTCGTAATTGAAATTGTTTGATCCAGGTGTCTGATTTGGTCCATAAAACAATTGTAAAGTATTCTCAGCATCAGGGTAATCCAAATTCCAGCCTAAAAAGAAAAATGGAGCTTGTCGGTTTTTAATGGCTTTGTTGAAATGGCCAAAACTTGGGTATGGGTGGTACTCTATGCGGTTAGTGGGGTAATCGATGGTGTTCAAAAAGCCTCGCATTTGTTCAAAAAATTGTTTTTGTTGGACGTTGCCTGTTACATGGTATTCAAAAAGCGGCAATTGATTGGTGTCCCACTCAAAATCTTTCAACAGTTGTTTGGCACCGGTAATGTCTGTGGTTATAGAATCTTGTGATAAATTTGGATTGAATTCAGGTACGCTGGGTGGAATGATGCCAGCAAAAACTGTCCCCAAGCCAAAATAAAAGGCCCGGTTTTTTTGATCCCAGTCATGACTTTTTCTGATCGCACAGCGCAATGCTTTACTTTTGGCATCATGTTCAGGGTCTCCATTCATACCAAACACTGGATCAAGCATATTAAAACCATGGTATACGAACCCAGCCTCCATTCCATAAGCATGATGGTAATTATCACTGATTTGAGGGTGTAATTTAATCGGGTTTTGGCTGAGCAATACGGTGTTCTGTTTATCTTTAGGGACAGTTGTGTACTGAATTTCATTACCTTTGGTAAAAGAATTCCAGCGAGAGCCAGTTTCATTGATGAAATTTATTTCTAATTGATCGATAAATGGAGTGGTTTTACCATGTAAAGATTCAAATCCGTATGCGCCATGAATTTTGGCATCATAACCTTCGGCATAAATATCGAATGCCTCTGGTCTGAATTCAGGATTTCGGACCAAATAAGCGGTTTGAGAATCAAATTTATCTAACTTAAAAGGGCCTGATCCAATGGGTTTTGAACCAAATTCATTGCCAAGCGCATCTACAACTTCTCTGGGTGTGATGGCAGAAAAACCCATAGCCAGTGAATAAACCAGTTGCGGATAGGGCTTTTCTAAAGTTATTTGAATGGTATATTTATCGAGGGCTTGGAGGCCAGCTACAGGTAAATCATAGTTAGCTCCTTGATCTCGCCATGCATTGAGCCCAGCAATTTTCCCTTGCCATAACCAAGCTCCACTGGCTGCATTTTTAGGGTCAAATGATCGCTGTATAGAGTAAATGAAATCTTCTGCGGTTATTTCTCTGGCTAAATCATCATTGAAAGCTGGGTGCTGATGAAACAAGACGCCTGGTTTTATTTTAATGGTGTAGGTTAAACCATCAGTGCTGATTTGCGGTAAGGCAGTGGCTAAATTGGGTTTGATTTGATAGGGCCTGGATAAATATTCATAGCTATATAAAGTGTCAAAAATATTGACTACGATAAAATTACTGTAAATAGTGGAAGCTTTAATGGGGTCTAAACTGGTGGGTTTGCCATCTAATGAATGACGGTAGATTTTCTTGCCATCAATGACAGAGGAGCTATTTTGGCCATAGCTATGGTTGTCATCTGACTGACAGGCTAAAAGCATTGCTGTTGTGAAAACAATCACTAACGATTTAAATTTCATCAGTTTAGATGGCTATAAATTACAGGGTAATCATTATAGCTGCTCAATTCAGTGTGGTAAACTCATCTGATGAATGAAAAAAACAAAGTCTATACAAGTTTTAAAGAATTTTACCCTCATTATTTGGCAGAACACAGTAACTTGACATGTCGGCGGTTACATGTGGTTGGTTCAAGTTTGGTGCTGGTTGTGGTAGTCATAGCAATACTTACTATGAAATGGATGTTACTTTGGTTGGTGCCTATTATCGGATATGGATTCGCTTGGATTGGCCATTTCTTCTTCGAAAAAAATAGACCCGCAACTTTTACAAATCCATTTTACAGTTTCGCAGGTGATTGGGTGATGTATTGGCAAGTGCTCACTGGCAAAATTAAATTTTGATAGGTCAAATCTTGTTGATTTAAGCGCGGGTTTTACATGTAACCCAAAGTAATGCGATCATGACCAGCCAAATCTTTGCGTGATGAAATATTTTTAAATTTTGCTTGTTCAAGTATGTTTTGCACCTGTTGCTGTTGTTGCCACCCATGTTCAAAAATAAGTAAGCCATGATCTGCCAGATATTGATG
>JBPOFV010000182.1:0-5086 GCA_051252335.1 Marinicella sp.
CTGCCAAACAATATGCAATGTCATCAGCCGCTTCCATTACATAACTGAAAGGGTGACGGTGACCTGATTGCATACTTAACTGTTCAAGCATATCTTCAACGAATTTATTTTCAGACAAGTAAAAGCCTGGTTTCTTTTTCAAATATGAAAGCTGGTCATTATTATCTGGTGTAGCATCATATGCAGCACGGGTGTATTTCAATATACTGGCAGACTGTGCATAAGTGAGGTTCATTTGCTGTAATGAAAAAGTCAACCTGATGGCTTGGGCATTGCCTTCAAATTGAGCGAGATCTCGCAAAATTTGCTTCGATAGGAGCGAATGTTCACTGTCATTAATGGTATTAAATTGTGGCAAATGGGAACCGAACCATTCAGAAATGGCCACCTCACCAAAATGTCCAAATGGTGGATTGCCGATGTCATGCATTAAACAAGCCATCTCAACCAATGATTCAACAGCAGGCTGTAAACCATTTAGCCCGATCTCTTTGGCACGATCACCCAACTTTTTGAATATAGTCTTAACAATATACCGCCCATTTTGTTGCACTTCCATCGAATGCGTTAAACGTGAACGGACTGCCGCATTGCGTTCTAATGGAAAAACTTGGGTTTTTTGCTGTAAACGTCTAACTGAAGCTGAATTGATGATGCGCCCACGATCAGACTCCAATGCATACTCAATCCTCAAAGGGTCAGTGATGGCTTGATCCTTTTTATCATAGGGTCGATTGACATTGAGCTTGGTTTTAAAGTTAATTATCGGTTTTGCTTCCATTCATGTATTTTAGACGAAGGTATCTTTTAAAAGTTGTTTTTAAATCAATCTAAGACTGACGTTTATCATCAGATTCATTGGTCTTAAATGGTTTCGTTAATCGTTTTCTTTTTCGTTTTATGCGCTCAGCGATTTGTTCTTGTTTAAGTTGTATCCTATCACGATTATGCTTCCATCGAAGGTACTCTATGAACAACCCAATAATCACGGCAACAATTAACCCCAAGCCATAACCACTACCATACATATTTCATTTCCTTATTGTGTTTATATGAATGTTATCACAGAACAAGTCTTAATCTTATTCCCATGAATTAGGTGGGTATTTACGGCATACAAAGTTCATGCTTTTAAAGATCATATAAGGGCTATTTTATGCTGCCAATGAGCAACCCATGAAATAGGCTGAAAGCAGCTTATTTAGTCTTTGGCATTAGTTATCTCTGTTTACTTCAAACACAACTTCACTTGATGAGGTCGACCCTGGCCAAACTTGCAACAAATAAAAGTCTTTTGAGCTGCCATCTGCTTGCATGCTATCTTGACCACCATAATGAATCCTAACCACATAATCTCCTGGTGGCGCTTCTATCTTGCCAAACCAATCATTTTTAGGGATTTCGACACAGCCTACCAAGCCGATACTCCCAGATTTTGAATGTAAAGGACACTCTACGATGCGATCCCAACCTTTGGAGTTCAAAGGAGGCGGGGTATTCAAATATTCCAATTCAATGGGAATTTCACTGAATTCACTGAGGACTAAAATGGTAACAACACCCTCTGCATAACAATACCTGCGCTTTAAATCTTCATCAGAGAGACTGAAGTTTCGTTCATAGTTTGCTAAATCTTGAAGATAAAATTGAAAATATTGGGGCGTATGTAAAAATTTTCCCTTCATATATTCTCCTGACCAAATTCCACTAGTCTATCATTATTACCCGTGTTTCAGCCTGAATTTTCATCGGAATTATTATGAACAAATATTTTTCATTAGGCTAAGCAACAAAAAAAGGCCACCCTATGGGCAGCCCTTTAAATGAGTTGAGAAGTTGCTAACTTAGCCTTTGGCTTTAGCTTCTTCTCTGGCTTTAGCAGCCGCAATCACTTCTTCAGAAATGTTGTTTGGACAAGGGTTGTAGTGCGAGAATTCCATAGAAAACTGACCACGACCTGAAGTCATTGTACGCAATGAACCGATGTATCCGAACATTTCTGACAAAGGTACATCAGCTTTGATTCTTACAGCTGTAGCTGTAGGATCTTGTGACTTAATCATACCTCGTCTTCTGTTCAAATCACCAATCACATCACCCACATGATCGTCTGGCGTAAATACGTCGACTTTCATGATTGGCTCCATGATTTGTGGAGCACATTTTTTAACAGATGTGCGGTAAGCGCCTTTAGCTGCTGCTTCAAAAGCCATGGTGGATGAATCCACTGCATGGAATGCACCATCCTGTAAAGTGAATTTCAAATCCTGTAATGGATAACCAGCCAACGGACCTTCTTCCATCAAGCTTTGGAAACCTTTTTCAATCGCTGACCAGTACTCTTTCGGTACATTACCACCGGTTACAGTTGATTCAAACACATAGCCTGAACCGACTTCACCTGGCTCAATGGTGTAATCAATTTTACCAAACTGACCAGAACCACCCGATTGTTTCTTATGTGTGTATGAATCTTCAACACTTTTAGTGATTGACTCACGGTATGCCACTTGTGGTGCACCCACTTCTAACTCAACACCAAAAGTACGCAATAAGATATCGACTTTAATGTCTAAGTGCAGTTCACCCATTCCTTTCAAAATAGTCTCACCTGAATCTTCATCAGTTTCAACTTGGAACGATGGATCTTCTGCAATCATTTTACCTAAAGCATTACCCATTTTTTCAGAACCACCTTTGTCTTTAGGTGCCACAGCAATCGAGATCACTGGATCAGGGAAGATCATAGGCTCTAAAGTGCATTCGTGTTTAATGTCACACAAAGTATGACCCGTTTGTACGTTCTTCATACCGACAACGGCTAAAATATCACCAGCTTGTGCCGAATCTAATTCATTACGATCATCAGCATGCATCTCAACCATACGGCCGACACGTTCTGTTTTACCAGTGGCTGAATTCAAAATGGTGTCACCTTTGTTGATTTTACCAGAGTAAACTCGAATAAAGGTCAATGCACCAAATCGGTCATCCATAATTTTAAATGCCAAAGCACGGAATGGTTCATCAACAGAAACAGTAGCAACTTCACCAGTTGGCTCACCAGTTTCAGGATCAGTTAAATCTTGTGGATCAACTTCTACTGGACTAGGTAAGTAATCAACAACTGCATCTAAGATTAACTGCATGCCTTTGTTTTTAAATGCTGAACCACAGTAAGTTGGGAAGAATGCCAAATCACGAGTTCCCTTACGAATACATTTTTTGATGTCTTCAATAGAAACTTCTTCACCTTCCATATATGCCATCATTAAATCATCGTCTTGCTCAACCGCAGTCTCGATTAATTGCTCATGGTATTCATTAACCTTATCAACCATATCAGCTGGCACGTCTTGAATCTCGAAATTTTCAGGTTGGCCAGTATCATCCCATATGTGAGCTTTTTTGGTTAATACATCAACCACACCAACAAAATCATCTTCAATACCAATAGGCAAAGTCATGACCAAAGGAACAGCACCTAAAACGTCTTTAGTTTGCTTAACCACTCGGTAAAAATCTGCACCCATACGATCTAATTTGTTGACAAAGATGATTCGTGCCACTTCAGACTCATTGGCGTAACGCCAATTGGTTTCTGACTGAGGTTCTACACCACCTGATCCGCAGAATACACCCACGCCACCATCCAATACTTTCAGAGAACGATATACTTCAACAGTAAAGTCTACGTGACCTGGCGTATCAATGATGTTAAAACGGTGGTCTTTCCAAAAACAAGTGGTTGCAGCTGATTGAATGGTGATACCACGCTCAGCTTCTTGATCCATGAAATCCATGGTTGATTCACCGTCATGCACTTCACCCAATTTATGGATTTTGCCGGTTAACTTAAGAATTCGTTCGGTGGTGGTGGTTTTACCCGCATCCACGTGAGCGAAGATACCAATGTTTCTGTATTTTGCTAATTCTGTCATGATCTTTAATCTTGTGTCATTTATCGCTGGGATAAAGTTAAAAAACAGGTCTAAGTACGTTAAAGAGACCTTTGTCTAAGTCGCTGAATATATTAAAAATATTACGCTAAAATTCACTCAACACTTTAGACAAAAGTCTCTCAGTAACTTTACTAAACCATAAAGTGCGCGCATCTTACTATAAAAGCGCTCTCAGGTTAAGGAATTCGTGAGATATTGGGACTTTTTTTTAATTTTCAATTAAAAAAAGCCAGTCCTGTATTCACCACACAGAACTGGCTTTTTGTTTGTTTTTTAAAACTTAACTGTTTATCTTATAAATAGACCACCAAAGCCACCATAGCCACAGTCAATAATAATGACATATGAATCACTCCTTTGACACTGGCCATTGGTCCCATTTTGCCAAAGATTGCATTTAATTCAATGACCACTGCCAGTCCCAGTGCTGCCATCAAACCATTTGACATGCCACTGGTGACCGGAATCATACCTTCCATAACGGCACCACCATGTTTCGAAGCCAACATACAAAACAACATAGGCGCTGAAAACAAGGTATTGGTTCTGGAGGCCAGTCCTGCTTTAGCTGCACTGGACGGTACGTCACCTGCAGCCAACCCAAGAACTACTTTTTGTTTAGGCCAAATGATTAACCACACATTGAGCATCATGAACGTGCCCATTAAAGCTCCCAATAGAATCCAACCTGATAAATTTGAACCCAGTACACCCAATAAGACGACACCAGTTATGAACGTCATCATGGCACCCCATCGGAACCACCACAAAGCGCGTGTTGCTAACTTGGCTTTGACATCTGGTAAAGCTTCTTGCGATGCTTCTTTGAAATATTCACCTTGTACAAAGTTGAAATAGTACAACAAGCCAATCCAAGTGATACCAAACAAACCATGACTCCAACGAGCCAATAAATCTACCCAAACATTGTCCATACTTTATCCTCTATTGATTAAAATTTTGTTAAATGTATTCTATGGAATATGCAGTTATCAGTCAATTGATAGTTAGTTTGATAAACCCTGGCCATAAAAATGCGCTACTGGTATTAACCTTTTACTCATTGAATTAACAAAATTTGGCTACAGATGACTTATGTAACAGTATTTCACTTGACAATACGC
>JBPOFV010000183.1:0-5079 GCA_051252335.1 Marinicella sp.
GGATAAAACTTTGTCCCATGTCTAATTCAGGATTTTGCCCATCAAGCACATTAAATTGATGTTTGCTGTTTGACCGTGCCAGATTAAATTTCAGGCCTTTTAAATAAGCAGTAGATAAGCGTTCTGTCATGCCATGAACTTCAATGTTTCCACTGGTTTCATTGAGTGTCACTTGGGCCTTTAAATCATCAGGTGAGGAGATTAAAGTGAAATTCATTTCATAGATTCTGTGACTGCGATGAACTTGGTCAGCACCAGTGTAAATGTCATGACTCATGGTTAACTTGGCTTGCAGAGTCTTATCGCCATAAAACATGTTCTTTGGCTCGCTGTGTTGTGATACTGACAGCATTGTCATCCACAACCATGCGCACAAATAAGGTACAGATAAAAGATTCATAATTTGTTCCTGAATAATTGGCAGAGTGTTCACTATACACATCATTTGTTATTTGATTATTTCTGCTTCATAACAAAATGTAACAGCTGATAAAAATAACGAATCATCCCTTATGTATCACTGGCTTTTTGTTTTGTTGCATTTTGTGACAATTGTGACATCAAGCGTTGATATGTAATTGCTAAATTAATCCCTCTTTAGTAAATAGAATGTTTATGAAGCACAACGTGTTATGGTGGTTAATGGTAATAACAGCAGGATTTGCTGGGTATTACTTGGCTTCTTCTCGGCAAGCAACCAACCCTGAAAAAATAACCGAAACGGCCCAAGTCATTGTTCAGTCTATCAATGAAACTGTTTTGGCTACCGGCGTGGTCAGACCAGCCGTTGGTGCAGAAATCAATGTCGGTTCTCGTATATCTGGGAAAGTGAATAAGTTGCCCGTAAAAATTGGTGATCGCATTGAACAAGGAGATGTGTTGGCGGAACTGGACGACAGTGCATTGGTGGCAGAAATTGAACAATTAAAGGCCAATATTCAGTTAGTCAAACCCAACATAGCTTCAGCCCAGTCAGCATATACTAGGCAGCAAAAAATAACAGCCAAAGGTTGGGGCAGTGAGGCTGATTTAGAATTGGCTGAACGAGATTTACAAGTGGCATTGGCTCAACTTGAAGTGTATCAATCACAAATCAAATCTGCAGAAATAACGCTTAGTTATGCAACCATCGAGGCCCCCATTAGTGGGACCATTGCCAATGTGAACACCCGTGAAGGTGAAACAGTGGCAGCCGATTTCTCAGCCCCTACCTTTGTCACCATCATCGATCTTGAGCAGTTAGAGGTCCATGCCTATGTTGATGAGACAGACATTGGTCAAATCTACATCGGCCAGCAAGCCAATTTTGATGTAGATACTTATCCTGGTCTATCTCTGACTGCACGTGTGGTTTCAATTCAACCTAAAGCAGAAATTCAAAACAGTGTGGTCAACTATGTGGTTCGATTGGTGTTTGATGTTGATCCAACATGGGTGTTGCGTCCAGAAATGACAGCGCATGTTGAATTCATTGTCGGTCAAAGAGAAAGTGCTCTTATGGTGCCACGCAAGGCATTGAAAAGTTTAAATGGTCGCCAATATGTATCTGTCTTGAAGGGTGATGTTTGGCACGATCAAGTCATTGAAACAGGTTGGCGTTCAAATTCTATGGTGGAAGTGGTTTCAGGCGTTAAAGCAGACGATGTAGTCGCTTTGAATGTTAAGTAATAACATTAAGGAGTTTATATGATTGAATTAAAAAACATTTCGAAGCGTTTTCATAAGCCTGGTGAAGGGCATATTGAAGTATTGAAAAACGTCGATTTTAAAATCAATGAAGGAGATTTTATTGCCATAGTCGGGCCTTCTGGGTCAGGTAAGTCGACCTTGTTAAATATATTGGGATTGTTATCTAAGCCAGATACAGGTGACTATCTATTCGATAATAAAAACACCTCAACTTTGTCTATGAACGAGTTGGCAGAATTAAGGAATCAAGTGATCGGCTTTGTATTTCAACAGTTTCACTTATTAGACAGAACCACAGCCAAGGAAAATGTACAGTTACCGCTGTTATATGGGCTCATTTCAGACATTGAAAAACCGGCCATCGCTGCATTGGAAAAAGTGGGCTTGTTAAATCGTTTGAATCATACTCCAGCTGAGTTATCAGGCGGGCAACAACAAAGAGTGGCGATCGCCAGAGCCATCGTAACTAAACCCAAAATAATCTTGGCTGATGAACCAACGGGTAATTTAGACAGCGCATCAATAGAACAGGTTATGGGCTTATTAAAGCAGTTAAACCAAGAAGGAACCACCGTATTGTTTATTACCCATGATGAACAGTTGGCTGGTTTAGCTGATCGCATTGTACTCATTGAAAATGGATTGCTCAATGAAGCTAATATGGAATTGCAAGGAGCGGCGTCATGATAGCTAAAATGGTTTGGCATGGGTTAAGCACCATAAAAATGTTTAAATTCAGGTCTTTCTTGATGGGGTTGGGCTTGTCAGCAGGAGTTGCTGTGATGGTTGCTGGAAACTTGTTGGGCAAAGGTGCTGAACAACAATTAATGCAGCGGGTGAACCAAATGTTTGGTCCTGGAACCATTTTACTTATCGGAAAATCGTTGAAGTTGTCAGATTTTGAAAAAATCGAACGCAATATGCCTCAAATCGTGGATTGGGCGCCTCGGTATGTGGTTGGAGAAAAAGAGGTAGCAGTTCGCGAAAAAAGCAGAAGAACTGCGATCTATGGCCATGCGGAAAATTCTGATTTCGTTTGGAACAGAGGTGTTATAAAGGGTCGATTCATCACCAAAGAGGATGTTTCTAGTGCTGCGAGGGTGGCTTTGATTGGCTCTACCTTATCGTCATTATTATTTGCAGATCAAGATCCAATTGGACAAGAGTTCAGTATTGGCAATGTGCCATTTGAAGTTGTGGGTGTCTTAGCTGATGCGGGAATTGATCCACATGGTGAAGATTTAGATGAAAATGTGTTTGTTCCCATGACCACAGCCATGAAAAGAGTGAGGAAGTCAGATGTTTTTGGATCTGGGAAAATAGTTGTCTCTAACTATCAAAATGTCGGCAATGATGCAGATGAAATCATTAGACTGTTAAGAGAACTGCATCAACTGTCTTTAGGTCAAAAAGATGATTTCAGGATATACACATCTGAGTTTGCAGGACAAACAACTCAACAAGCATTCAATACCATTAGGCTGTATCTCAATATCGCTGCAGGAATTATCCTGGCCATAGCTGCGGTTGTGATTGCCAGTCTCATGTTTGTGGTGGTGAAAGAACGGACAGCAGAAATAGGCATTCGCAAAGCCATTGGAGCCAAAGAAAATCACATCACCCTACAATTCATCACAGAAATCGGTTTGATCGCCTTCATTTCTGGACTGATTGGAATCATTATTGGTGGGGTCATTTCAGCCACTGTTGCGGTGGTGTTTCAATTACCAATTGAAGTTAATCCAGTTGAATTAATTGCGACACTCACCATCGCATTGCTGACTGGTGTTATTTCAGGCTATCTACCTGCCAAAAGAGCAGCCAAACTCGATGTGGTAAAAGCATTACAATGAAAAGTAACCTCCATATCCAGTTGGCTTGGGCATCAATATTAAGTGCTGGTTTAAGGTCTCTATTAACTGTTATTACCATGGCCTTAGGCATCACTGCTGTGGTGGTACTTATTGGTTTATCAAAAGGTGCTCAGAGACAATTTGAAGCCACCTTAAAACAATCCGGTAACAACTTGCTTTCTATCAGTTCAGAAAGAATAGAGGCCAACGCTTTACGTGGTAATGACAGGAGGTACGAAACATTAACCATTGAAGACAGTATGGCAATTTTGAATGAAGTTGAATCCGTACATCAGGTGGCACCCTTTATCTTAAGCAATGTATTGCTTGCCTATCAAGGCGAAGTTGAAGCTTTCACTTTATTTGGCACGGTTCCCGCATTTCAACAGACCAATAATCAATGGCTGCTTGCTGGGCGTTTTATTGATCAAAATGACATTGATACCAATCGCAAAGTGGCCGTTATTGGTTCGGAGGTGGTCAAATTGATATTCTTTGATGAGCAAGTTTTAGGCGCTCGCATATTGATTAACGGTGTTCCTTTCGAGGTGGTGGGTATCCTAAAATCAAAAGGCAGTGACCTCAATGGTGCTAACCAAGATGACCGGATTATAGTTCCTATATCAACCGCCATGAGACGACTGTTGAATACGGATAAAATATCTAGAATAGCCGTACAGTATCAAGATAAGAGCGATTTAGACACCAGTGTTGAAGCCATCACTCAGTTATTGAGATTCAGACATGGATTAACCTTAGATGACCAAGCCAATGATTTCACCATCAGGAACCAAAGTGTGCTGACTCGAACCATCTTGGATACCAATGTTTGGCTGAATCGAATTTTATTGGGTGTGTCTATTTTGTCTCTAACACTTTCTGCCTTGGGCTTGTTCTCTGTATCGCAATTGGCGGTCAAAGAACGTCAAGAGGAAATTGGGCTCAGGTTGGCTGTGGGTGCAAAACCACAACAAATTTGGTTACAATTTCTAGCAGAAGCCATCATGGTCGCTATGTTAGGTACAATGGTTGGCATAATATTTGGTTTGGTTTGTTTGTATATGGGTGAATATGTATTGAATTGGCACATGTCTGTATCAGGTACAGGTATTTTATTTCCTGTTATTGCGGCCACCATGATATCTGTAATTTCGGGCGCAGTTCCGGCATACAATGCGGCCAATCTTGATCCCATAGTCGCTTTAAGGAGTTGCTAGTGATGGATTCGGTTGATGCTGTGCAAGAAATATTGTTGGTAGATGATGACACCTCATTAGCGGAATTGCTCAATGATTATTTATCAGGGTTTGGTTTTCGTTTGCATGCCGTTACCAATGCAGTAGATTGTATGAGGTATTTGCGCCGACAGGTCCCAGATACGGTAGTTTTGGATGTGATGTTACCAGGTAAAGACGGCCTTGAAATATGTCAGGACATCAGAAAAGAATTTAAAGTACCCATCTTAATGCTTTCTGCCAGAGGAGAATTAACCGATAAGGTTTTGGGTTTAGAATTAGGCGCAGATGATTATTTAGCC
>JBPOFV010000184.1:0-5075 GCA_051252335.1 Marinicella sp.
GTCTTACAACAAACCAAGGCAACTCAGACCAGTAAAACCTCTCGATTGGATGAAATGGAAGCCCGAATTGTCCAACTTGAAGCCCAAATGCAGAAATTATTGGACGCTCCTGATTGATTCTGAATTTGTATTCTTAATATTGTTACGTATGTTAACTGAGACGCTATGAGCGCTGAAAAGACAATTATTTCACAGCATAAAATGGGTATATTAACCATGTTGTTTGCGGCGTTGGTGATCAGTACATCCAGCGTTTGGGTCAAACTGGCAGACATGAGTCCATCAGTCATTGGCTTTTATCGAATGCTCATAGGCGGCATGCTTTTGGTGTTGATTTGTGTGTTACAAAAAAAACCTCTGTGGATTAATTTTTCCTACGCTTCATGGCTCATTGTAGGGGCGCTGTTTTTTGCCGCAGATTTATGGTTTTGGCACCGCTCAATTAATTTCGTTGGCCCAGGATTGGCCACTGTCTTGGGAAATGTCCAGGTGTTTTTCATGACTTTATTCGGTTATTTGTTTCTCAGTGAAAGAATCAGCTGGAAGTTTTTTGTTGGTTTAGTCATGACATTCATGGGCTTGTTTCTGTTGGTTGGACTACAGTGGCAATCTTTGAGTGCAGATTATCAATTAGGTGTGTTTTACGGCTTAGCCACAGCCTTGTGTTACACCGGTTTTATGTTGTCATTGCGACATGTGCAAAAGCAAGAAAATGCGCTGTCACCGATGTCTAACTTGGGCGTCTTGTCTGTCATTTGTGCCGCCATTATGGCAGTGGTGGTGTTGACGGAATCAAATTCATTTGTGGTACCCAATACCACTTCTTGGTTGTCGATCATTTTGTTGGGCGTGTTTTGCCAAGTCATTGGCTGGGTGTTGATCACAAAAACCATGCCAAGTTTACCGACTTCAGTGGTTGGTTTATTGTTGTTGTTACAGCCTGCCATGTCCATGGTTTGGGATGTGTTGTTTTTTGCTCGTCCCACTGGCATGGGTGATGTACTTGGATTGGTATTAGTCCTGTCTGGCATATACTTGGCTACAATAAGGAAAAAATGAATCAGAAAGATAAATACATTTTATTTATTTACCGAGCTTGTATTGTTATTTTAGCTGTTGCGGTGATTAATTTTTGGACACAAGATGTTCGTTACATGAAATTTAAGTTAGAAATATCCGCATTGGCTGCGTTCCTTGCTTATGGAGCCATGGTTCACAATATGCCGGGCAAGAATAACCTGATTGAAATGGTGATTCAGTTTGGTTGTGTTGCCATTCTGATTTTTATGTTGTTACTTAAATTGGTGTGAAATCAATGAAATTGAATAACTCAGAAGCCATACAATTATCACCCTGTACAGACCAAGATTTGGTCGGTGTATTCAGGTGGTTTAACAGTGAAAAATCAGTGTTCTATTGGGGCGGACCAGATCTGAGCTATCCACTCCAGATTAAACGATTCAAGACAGAGTCAAAATACCACAAAAGTCATTCCTACGTATTAAAACAAGGGCGGCAGCTGTTGGCGTTCGGTCAAATTTACAATCGCTTAGACCATTGCCATTTGGGGCGTTTGGTGGTGTCTCCTAAATTCAGAGGACAGCATGTTGGGCAGTATTTAATTGATGCCTTACTGAAAGAAGGACAAAGAAAACTGGCATTAGATAAAGCATCCTTGTTTGTCTTAAGCGATAACAAAGCAGCCATGCGTTTGTATCAGAAAATGAATTTTAAGGTTGCTCAATACCCACAAACCATTCCGTTGGAAAATTGTTTGTATATGACGCACAATGGTGCCCAGGAGAAAAGCCAGATTAACAGTGGAGCTTAACGGTCAGTTTGATTAAACTGTTTGTTCATTTCTTGGTCACCTAACCACGCATGTCACCACAACAATCAGTCAATGCCAATTTATTCAAAGCCATCGGTTTGATGTTATTAGCGGCCTTGGGATTCAGCTTTATGAATGTTCTGATTCGTTGGACATCAGGTGAATTGCATCCATTCCAAATTGCTTTTTTCAGGAATTTATTTGGCTTGGTGTTTATGCTGCCCTGGTTGCTTAAGTTTGGCTACCGCAGTTTCAAAACCGAACGATTACCGTTATTTATTATCAGAGCGCTGTTGGGCCTGTTTTCAATGTTTTGTTATTTCTGGGGAATCACTGTTTTACCCTTGGCTAAAGCAGTGGCTTTGAGTTTTACCGTGCCTTTATTTGTGACCATTGGCGCAGCCGTTTTTCTTAAAGAAGATGTGAATTGGCGCCGTTGGGCAGCCGTGTTGGTCGGTTTTATTGGTACCTTGATTATTTTACGCCCTTCGGTTGATGGTGATTTATTTGCATCATTGGTGGTGATCGCTTCATCAGTAACGATGGCGGCCTCGGTACTCATCATCAAGAGCTTGTCTCGAACCGAAGATGTCAATGTGATTGTGATGTATATGGTTTTATTGATGACGCCGTTGTCTTTGCCTGTTGCTATGACCGTGTGGCAGTGGCCGGGATTAGAAACATGGGTGTTGGTGATATTCATGGGGTTTCTCGGTAGCTTTGCGCATTTGATGTTTACCCATTCACTGAAAATGTCGGATGTGACCATTGTCATGCCTTTTGATTTTGCACGCTTACCCTTTATCATTGTATTGGCTTGGTTTATCTTTGATCAATCGGTCGATAGGTGGACAGTCTTGGGTGCTGCCATCGTGTTTGCTTCGGGTGTTTACATTGCCAGAAGAGAAGCTCAATTGAATAAACGCCGTGCTGTACAAGCAAAAGTAGCCTAGAACAAATGTATATCAAGCCATGACATATGATCTGAACAACCAAGCCCACGTCGTTATCAACTGTAATGATTTAACGGCTGAAATGAATTTTTTTATCGAACATGGTTTTAAGCTACAACAGGTGTTACCTGCTGATAACCCTCGAATGGTACGTTTGGCTGCTTATGGTCTGGTTTTAGAATTACTCCAATCCAAACTGCCAAACAACACTGTGCTTAAATTGCCGATTGGACTCAGTGAACTTTCTTTACCTTCTAACTCCCCCAGTGGGGTGAGCCTCATGGCTCAAGAACTTCTGGAAAATGCCTATCACTTACCGAATGTGATTGAATTCAAAGTCAATCGATTTAACGCCGCTGAATCATGGATTACAGGTCGTGCAGGTATGCTGTATAGAGACCTGATAAACGATCGATTAGGTGGTGCAATGATTGCCTCTAACATCATGATTCCTGAAGGTGGGCCAGTGGCAGATCATGTCCATTTTCACAACATCCAGTTTCAATTAATCTGCTGTGTTAAAGGCTGGGTTCAGGTGGTATATGAAGACCAAGGTGATTCATTTATTTTACAAGCGGGTGATTGTGTGACCCAACCGCCTGGCATTCGTCATCAGGTATTGGCCGCTTCAGATGGACTGGAAGTGGTTGAAATTGGTTTACCTGCTGAACACATGACCACTTTGGACTATGTGATGCAATTACCAACAGCAAAGCAGTTACCTAAGCGAACATTCTCTGGCCAAACGTTTTGTCATCATCAGCATGAAAAAGCTGAATGGCAAGCATGGCAGCACCACCCTGATATGTTGGTGTGCCAAACCGACGTAGCAGCGCACAGCCAAGGTCTGGCTTCAGTGCATATGATCAAGGCCATAAACCAACAAACTGAAGCGCTTAGTCTGTTGCATAAAGATGAACTGCGGTTTTATTATGTGACTCAAGGAGCAGCCCAATTAACCGACTCCAAGGGGCACAAACAGCCTGTTCAGAACAGGGACAGTTGGGTCTTACCACCTCATGAGGAGGTTACGCTGAGCCACATTGCTGCCGATTTCAGTTGCATTGAATTTGTCTTACCCAAAACGAGCACTTAAGACATGAAACACACTGACCAAGAAAAAGAAGATTTTCTCAAAGCATTGCATCAAATCATGCCATTCGGCAAGTACCAAGGACGGCGGTTAATGGATTTGCCGGGTCATTATTTAGCTTGGTTTAACCGCCAAGGATTTCCTGAAAACATACTGGGCAAACAATTGGCATTGGTATTTGAGCTAGATCACAATGGTTTGCTGGCAGGATTGCGACAGAAATTTAAAACCAATCAAAACAACATCAATTGAAACCACTGTTAAACAAAATTAAAAACTGTACTGTCTGTGCACCCCACTTAAGCGCAGGTGTCAGACCAGTGGTACAAGCCAGTCCAAGCAGTCGAATTTTGATCATTGGTCAAGCACCTGGTCGTAAAGTGCATGAGTCTGGTGTGCCTTGGGATGATGCCAGTGGTGACCAGCTGAGGAGTTGGCTTGGCGTGGATAAAAAATTATTTTACGACCCAGACGTATTTGCTTTTATGCCCATGGGTTTTTGTTATCCTGGCAGTGGGAAGACTGGTGATTTGGCCCCTCGAAAAGAGTGTGCACCCTTATGGCATGATGCCATGTTGTCAGAGATGACAGCAGTCAAATTAACTGTATTGATTGGTTTGTATGCACAGCAGAAATATTTAGGACCCACGAAACAAAACTTGACTGAACACGTTAAGGCCTTCAAAACATACCTGCCTGAGTTTTTGCCTTTGCCTCATCCTTCACCACGTAATCGCCACTGGCAAAGCAAGAACCCTTGGTTCAAAGCTGCTGTACTTCCAGAGTTAGCAACTCAAGTACGATCAATTCTCAAGACCTGAATATGCTTGGCTCAGAGATTGACTTAACCTGTGCCATAGCAAGACCAATCCCACAACAATAAGACCATAACAAATCAATGCAGTGCCGTAATAAAACAGCGAGTTGGCTGGATTCAACTGGGTCAGTATGTTGGTGGTGAGGATTATGCTGTAGATAAAAAAAGTCAGCGCACAGATTAGGTAGACAACTCCCATCCCCACTTTCTTTAGCCGAGCTGAATGACTCAGCATTGAATTTCTATCTGGTGAATCTTTCATGCTGTTCTGATTTTCATTTAACCTTATATTTGAGGTGTGTGGTGTTGTGCGCTTTGAACTTATTTCTGCGTGCTTTGCGCCGTAACAATCGACCCAATCTAAAACCGGCAGGGTTGGCT
>JBPOFV010000185.1:0-5046 GCA_051252335.1 Marinicella sp.
GAATGGCAAAATCAGCATATTTAAATAAAGCCAAGATGCCTAGATTCATCACCACCGACAGAGTCAGCAGCAGTTTCTTGCGCCGCTGTTCACTGGCTTTTTGAATGGCCTGCGCTAAAAAGTAGTCAATAACCGCTGAGCCAACCAACAGGGGAATAAAACGGTAATTCCAGGTACCATAAAATACCAAGGAGGACACCAGTATGAAATAAATTCTTGGTTTATGGCGCAAAAAGACAAAGCCATAAAACAACAAGAACACCATCAAAAAGGCAAAGAAAATCGGTGTATTGAACAACATAGTGGTTCTGGAGCTCCTCTATTTTATTTTTATTATTTACTATGAACGAAAGATATTTAAAAAGGTTACTATTAAATCAAGAAAGTTCATATCACGATTGTGAAAAGGCTTATTTATGAGTGAAATGGAATAAAAAAACCCCGGTATGGCCGGGGTTTCTCAAGAGCAATTTATGCTGGTAATTCAAATCATTTATGTATGACCTTAATATGACTTTTATTTGAACTTAATTGCTAAGTCCAATTGTAATCGGTCATAATCATTTTGATTGTCCTTGCTTTGATCTTGTTCAGAGCTGATATAAGTCATCCCTAAAGACATGTTTTTACGCAAGCCATAACCTGCTTTCAGCACATGTCCTTTAGAGTCAGTTTCACCACCGCCAAAATCTGAATCATTGAACAGGGCATAGACAGCATCAGCTTCTATATCCATATAAGAATAGCCTAAGCTCCATGATCCTGCGCCACTGACTTTACCCAATCCAAAACCAAGTGCATAAGCAGTATCCAGATCATTGGCTTCAGTGTTTTGATAATAGGTAGCAAAAACCGCTAAGGGTTGTGAAGCCACTTTGGTTTTGTACTCGACCAATCCCTCGAAGATATTGAAATCGTTGGCAATGTTGCCATTGGCGTCTAATGTATTTCCACGTGATTTACCATCGAATAAGGGAGATGAGCCTTGGAGGTCTTGGTAATCATAATATCCTAAACCTGCGGTTAAGGTGCCATGATCCAAATCCATGGTTTTGGTCAATTGTCCACCGAACAGTAAAGTGTCATCGTCGGAGCTTCTCTCTTCAGCATCATATCCGACCAACACACCGTTCCAGCCATTGTCATTGAAAGACAATGCCAACCCTTCAGGATTTAAGTCGCCATCCCAGAGAACGGGAGTTTTAGCTGGTATGTAAAATGGGTTTTTCATTTTTCCTGCAGTTACAGTAAGGGCATCATTAAATTGGTAATTAAAATAGGCCAAATCAAGTCTAATGTCTTTGGTTGAGAAGGCACCGTCTAAAGTTTGGTTGGTAGATGTTGGGTCTTCAGATCCAGAGGCCAATCTGAAACCAACTTTTAAATCATCATTAACTTTTGCCGTTGCGCCCAATCTAAAACGAATTCGACTTCTGGTTCTGACATCTTTGTTCCGCTCATCAATGTATTCCATGCGGCTACGTAAATCACCTGAAAAAACAATGCGGTCAGACCAAGATTATGATTTTTCTTCAGCATCAACTGCCGCCACTTTTTTAACTTCAGCTTCCGTATTTGCTGTCTTCTCTTCAAGCTGTTCAATTTTTTGAGTCAAGATTTTCAATTGCTCTTTGAGCATCGAAATTTCATCCTGAGTTGTATCAGACCAAGCAGGAGAACCCATTGCAAGCAATAAAGATGTTACCAAGATTTTCTTATTCATGACATTATCCAATATATGATTTTAAAAAAGGTGAATATTAAATGTTCAATGTGACAATTTAATGACAAATATTACATTTCACTGTGGATGAGATCACAAGTGGGAAAATATAATAATTATTGTTAAAAACAACCTTGCTGTAAGCTATGATTGCGTCACTTAAGTAAAACAACAACAAAAAGGCATGGTATGAAAAATTCAGGTTGGAGGCAAGAAAAAATAGCCATCGTGCTTTTTATTGCTTTGGCTGTGATCACCGGTGCAATAACTGGCTATTGGTCTTGGGGTTTTTTATCGTGGTCTTTGATTTATATTATTTGGAAAGTCGCTGAGTTCAAATCATTTTACGACTGGTATTTAAAAGGTGCATCGCATGATCACATTCCGAATAACCATGGTGTTTTTGAAGCCATCACTTGTCGAGTCATTAATAATAAGAACAAAACCAAAGAAGCGCAAAAGCGCAATAAATACTTATTACAACAGTTTTTGACCACAGCACAGGCATTGCCATTCGCGACATTATTATTGAATGATAAATTTGAAATCCAATGGGTCAACCACATTGCACTGGATATACTCAATATCAATGACAAAGACACTCAAACGAGGATTGATAACATCATCAGAGATCCAGACTTTGTTCAGCTGTTAAGCACAGGTAAAAAAGACCAAGAAATCAAATTGCCTCACAGCTTAGACAGCAACAAAAGTATTCACATACGACTGATTAAAATTAATAAAGAACGATATGTGATGGTAGCCAGAGACATCAGCGCCCAAGAAGCGTTACAGAAATCGAGAAAAGCTTTCATTGCAAATGCTTCTCATGAATTAAGAACACCGCTGACTGTGATATCAGGTTATTTGGAAATGTTACAAACATCTGAGGACCTTAAAAAAGAATGGTCTATGGCGATTGATCAGTCTAAAGAGCAAGCCAATAGAATGTCAAAGATCATTGATGACATGTTAAAACTGTCAAGAATCGAACATGGTCGAGCCCTTCAGGCTGAAGATATTTCAATTCAGATGCCGATATTGATCAATGGGTTATTCAATGACATAAAACAAAGTGACTTTTCGAAAAAACATGTTCTTGAAGCGGAGATAAATTCATCATTGTGGTTAAAAGGTGATTCTTCAGAGATTACCAGTGTCTGCTTGAATTTAATGCGCAACGCACTGATTCACACACCAGCTAAAACACAAATCAAAATAAAGTGGTTTTTACTCAATGATGAAGCGAATTTTTGGGTGACCGATAACGGTCCTGGCATAGCTGCCAAACACATTCCTCACTTAACAGAACGTTTTTATCGGGTTGATAATTCTAAGTCCCATAATCACCAAAGCACTGGATTGGGCTTGGCCATAGTGAAGCACATATGTTTGAAACACAGCGCTCGTTTCGAAATAGAAAGCACCCAAGGTGAAGGCAGTGTTTTCAAAGTCATCTTTCCAGCACGAAGAACGGTCATTAAATCCTGAATATTTCTTCCACTTATTCACATCGGTAAAATCAGTTACTCAGCTTTTTGAATCCCATTTATTTGTTTGGTTTCGAATTCTTGTGATGCAACCTGAAAAAAGCATCAATTAATTGAATGTCACATAACTGTCATTTAATCGTCATTTTATTGTCATGCTGAATATCTAGAATGCCAACCATTCGTAATAATCTTAACAAGAGAAAAACTCATATGAAAATTTTGAAAAAAATGGCTTTGGTAGCAGGGCTGGTGGCAGCATCACAGATTCAAGCAGCAGGAAGAGACTACATCAGTGTGGTTGGTTCATCCACGGTTTACCCTTTTTCAACTGTAGTGGCAGAAAGATTCGGAAAGTCTACTGCTTTTAAAACACCGAAAATTGAGTCAACTGGTACAGGTGGTGGCATGAAATTGTTTTGTAAGGGTAACGGCGTTGATACACCGGATATGTCCAATGCTTCGAGGAGAATAAAAGAGTCAGAATTGAAAATGTGTCATGACAATGGCGTAACAGAAGTGGTTGAAGTTTTGATTGGTTATGATGGCATTGTGGTCGCAAACGACATCAGTTCTCATGACTTTAAATTAACTCGAAAAGATTTATTCATGGCATTAGCCAAAGAAATTCCAACAGATAAAGACGGTGAACTTATAGCGAATCCATACACCATGTGGAACCAAGTCAATGCTGAATTACCCGCGGTGAAAATTGAAGTATTGGGTCCTCCGCCAACTTCAGGTACTCGCGATGCATTTGTTGAGTTAGCCATGGAAGGTGGATGTAAAAAATTCTCATGGATTAAAGACACCAAAAATTCAGACAAGTCTAAATACAAGTCAATTTGTCACACCATTCGTGAAGATGGCGCCTATGTTGAAGCTGGTGAAAACGATAACCTCATCATTCAGAAACTACAGAAGAATCCAGATGCATTGGGAATCTTTGGCTTTTCATTTTTGGACCAAAATGCAGATTTGGTTAAGGGATCATTGATTGATGAGGCAGCTCCTGAATTTGAAACCATTGCCAGTGGTGAATACCCGGTTTCTAGGCCATTATTTTTCTATGTGAAAAAATCGCATGTGACTGAAATTCCAGGTATGCAAGAATTCTTAACTGAATTTACCAGCGAGAAAGCCATGGGTGAAGAGGGTTATTTAACTGACAAAGGATTGATTCCATTGGATGCTGATAAATACATGCAAGTCAAAAAAGACACCCTTGAATTGAACAACCTTGAGTTGTAAAGATTACGTTTCGATAGTTAATCGCAGTTAAGTATAAAACTTGGCTGCGATATTTTTTACACCTGGGTTCGCCGCTTGGCGAATTTTGATTTGAATATAAATTGTTGGATACTGAATGAATATTTCTGTATTGATTTTTTTATTGTTACTGTTTGCAGCTTTCAGCTTTTTCATGGCCAGGCAAAAAATTACCATTGCCTATCATCAGCAGAAGCAAAAGAAAAAAATTCTGACATTACCTAAGTACTTTGGATATGTGGCGGCTTTGAGTTCATTGTTACCTGCATTGGCCATATTATTGTTTTTACAAATTGTTGAAGAGCCTTACATCAACAGCGAGATTTCAGCATACCTGCTATCCAATGAAATCAATTCAAATGATGATCTTGACTTGTATTTAAATGAAATCAGGAGCGCAGACACCACGGCGAAGGTGTCAGCCTTAAGCGATGAAAAACAAAATGTTTATCAACGTTTGCATGAAATAGAAACAACCACCAACCGAACCATTACAGTGGTGGTTTTAGCTATTTCAATTTTGCTGGCAATTTGGGCAATGCGAAAAATTAACACCGATACACC
>JBPOFV010000186.1:0-5009 GCA_051252335.1 Marinicella sp.
GCCATTACCGGTAAAGTACCAAGAGCCACCCACCGCCAAATTAACAATCAAGTCTGACTCTTGTGTATCAGGAAATCTGGAATCAGAATAGATGCCACCAACACCCACCAAAAAATAGGGTTTCCATAAAGGGTCGTGATTGGTGTACATCACGTTAAATGCAGCTGAATAATGCTTCAGATCGAAATCGATATCAAAATCATATTCATCACGCATCACCTCAAATTCCATGGCCCAGTTTTCATTGAAGTGTTTACCCACCCTCAGGTCTAAAACCTGTGCTTCGTTCAATCTGATGTCATCATCGGGTACAACAATGCCTAAATTGGCATTCCAATACCAACGGTAATCAACGCCATCATAAATATGTTCGTCTTCGGTGTTTTCGTTTTGTGCAATAACACTCATGGTTATAGACAAACAAGATAAGATGATGGCTGCGAACTTCATTCGCGCATTCTATCATGTCCGACTTTACAGCTGAAGACATCATTTTTGTGCTCTGAAAATAGTACATTAAACAGCATTATTTTGACTAACTATTAATGAATGTTTATTTATTCTTTAAGCTGCTTGATTTTAACATACTCCTTGTGTAGTATCGTTATCCTGAATGAAATGTGACTGTTAATTCAAGACTAAAAAAAGGGGCACACAAATCATTTTGGCCATGTAAGGGTAAAGCGCTTACATTCATATTATTCTTAAAAAAGTAGGAGAGACAATTCATGTCTAAATCGAAAATTAACCTTTTGATTACTTCTTCAGTTATGTCGGCTGTTTGTTTAGCCGGTATGTCAAATGTGTCACTGGCTGTAGATATGCAAGCCACTGATTCAAATTTGAATTCATTAACTGCGGTTGTAGGTCAATCTAATAATTCAATGGTAGCTCCATTAAATGCACAAGGCCAAAGACGTTACATCGTCAGGTTTAAGGAAGCTGCTGTTGCCAGGTATAGCGGAAATGGTCAGCATGCTGCCATTCCCAGAAGAGCGGATAATAAAATTGAAGTCAATTCACCCGCTGTTACTTCATATGTTAACCATCTGAAACAACAACAAAATACGTTTTTAACTGACTTAAGCTCACAATTCGGTAGACAAGTTGATGCACTGTTAAGCTATCAATATGCCATCAATGGTATGGCTGTCGAATTAACGGCTGAAGAAGCAGCTTTGGTACAACAAAAAGATGTTGTTGCCAACATAGAAGCAGACAGAAATTATACCCTTGATACAGATGCAGGCCCAACTTTGATTGGTGCCAATAATGTATGGAATGGCATGGCTCCAGCATCTGGAACTGCACATGGTGAAGGCGTAGTCATTGGAACTTTGGATACGGGTATGAATTTTGATCACCCTTCATTTGCTGATGTGGGTGGCGATGGTTATGACCACACCAATCCATTAGGCAGCGGTAATTATTTGGGTGTTTGTGATCCATCTAATTTAGACCAATACATAGATACTTATGTATGTAATGACAAAGTAATCGGAGGTTTTGATTTTATTAATGCCTTGGTTCCTGATGATGGCAGTTTCGACATCCCAGGACCAGAAGATGAAAATGGACATGGTTCTCATACGGCCTCTACTTCAGGTGGTAATGTTGTTTTAGATGCAGCTGCCAATGGGGTTACAGGAATTGAAATCAGTGGTGTTGCACCACATGCGAACGTGATTCACTTCGACATCTGTTTTAACTCTGTCAGCCCAGGTGGTTGTGCGGGTTCAGCAACAGTCGCTTCAATCGATCAAATATTGGCCGATGGTATCGTTGACGTGGTTAACTACTCGATCAGTGGTGGTACTAATCCTTGGAGTGGTGCTGTCGAACTGGCATTTTTAAGTGCCACTGATTCGGGTGTGTTTGTTTCTGCCTCAGCTGGTAACGCAGGCCCAGGTCCTGGTACATTAGGTCACCTTGAGCCTTGGACTTCAAGTGTCGGTGCCTCGACTCATAACCGTGATTTTGAAAGCTTGCTTTCAATTGTTGGCCAAGCGCCACCGCTGGCAGACATTGCTTGGAACACCAGTAATGGTCCAGACATTGGTGTTCTTTTAGACATCCCAACTGGAATTAACTCTTCAACCAATGTTGATGCTGCTAACTTTGAAGGTTGTAACCCATTCTCACCAGGCTCTTTTACTGGTCAAGTGGCTTTGATTTCTCGTGGTAGTTGTTCTTTTAATGCCAAAGTGTTAAATGCCGAAGCGGGTAATGCTGTGGGTGTTATTATTTACAACAATGCGCCTGGTGCGATTAATATGGATGTTGGTGTTGATACCACTATCCCATCGATTTCAATTTTTCAAGTTGATGGCCAAGCCATTGTTGATTTCTTGGCTGGACCTGCACCCAATGGTGGGCCACAAGTTTTGATCAGTTCTCCTGTATTGGTTACTGATGCTCAAGCAGATGTGATGGCTGGATTCAGTTCACGTGGGCCAAGTCCATTTGAATACAACAAACCTGATGTTACAGGCCCAGGTGTTAATATCTTGGCTGCCTTCAATGACGATACAGTTGTACCTGGCGTAGGCGATGAATACGGAGTTATTTCAGGTACTTCGATGTCCTCACCACACAATGCTGGTACTGCCGCATTGTTGAAAGAATTACATCCAACCTGGACAGTGCCAGAAATTAAATCTGCTTTGATGCTGACTTCCGTCACTGCTGGTGTCACCAAAGAAGATGGTGTAACCCCAGCTGATCCATTTGATCGTGGAGCCGGACGGATCCAAGTCGATGTGGCTTCATCTACCGGTTTAGTGATGAACGAAACAGCTTTCAGATTTTTGTTAGCAGATCCGTCTGATGGTGGTGATCCTAAAACCTTGAATACGGCTAGTTATAAAAATAACAACTGTGTGGGCACTTGTTCGTTCCAACGTAAATTCAGAAGTGTAGCTGCTGGGCCTGTTACTTATAATGCCAGCTTATCTGGTATGACTGGGACAGTAAACCCTGCCACTTTCACTGCCAATCCTGGTCAGACAATCACAATTGATGTTGATATTGATGGTGCCGCATTGGTTCCAGGCGCAACAAGCTTTGGTGAGTTACAAATAGTTGCTGTCCCAACCCTTACACCTGCAGATTTTGTACTTGGTGCGCCAATCGTTATTGATGATAACGATTATGATTTGGGTGATCCGTTAACTGATATGAATTGTGCAAACATTGCTGTATCAGGAATTTCCGGTTCATCTTTTACGGCTCAAATTGAAATGGGCGTAAATCATACATGGGTTGATGATCTAACATTTAAATTAGTAAACCCCAATGGTGATGAGTTGACTTTCATGAATGATGTTGGCGATTCTTCAGATTTAGTAGAAACTTCACCAATTACATTTGTTGATGGTGCTGCGATATCTGCAGTTGATATGGGTGATACCATTCCAGGTGCCGGTGTGATTTGTCAAGATGATTCTGAATGCGAATTTGCTCCAGCACCCAATGGTGAACCTGAGCCTCCATCAACTTTTGCTGATTTAGGTGTAGGTACTCCTAACGGTGATTGGACTTTATGTGGTGGTGATACTGCAGGTGGAGATGCTGGATCTATTCAAACAGCCACTTTGACTGTGTTAGAAAGTGTTTCTGCTGCGCCTGCAATGCACATGCCATTGGTTGTTATTGGTTTCCCTGAAGCTCCAGAAATTGATGTTACACCTACTTCATTGGCATCTACAATTAACACAGGTGAAACTGTTGACTTGAATTTAAATATTGCCAATCTAGATACAGCTGGGCTTCCTTTAAATTGGATGATTGATACAGCTGCTACCAGTAACTTAGTTGATGAAGTTTATTATGAGCAGGTATTAACTGGTACGGGCGCAGGTATTGTGAGTGATGTATTTGTAGACGGTATTACCGATCCTGGTGCATACTCAGCAGATAGCTTTACATTGGCTGCGGATACTGATGTTGATGGATTCTTGTTTGAAGGATTCGTTTCAGGGGGTGTCACCAATTTATCTGATGAGATCAGTGCCTTTACTGTAACAGTTTATGCTGATGCAGCTGGTTTACCAGCAGGTAATCCTGAAGATGGTGGTGGAACTGAGCTTTATACAGTTACTGTACCTGTTGGCGATTACAGCTTAGACCTGGGTGATGAAATGGGTAATGTAGGCGTTAATGTTAAAAATGCATCTGGTTCAACTTGGACTATGGTTGCTGGTACATATTGGGTAACTGCATATGCGCATTTCACTGGTGCAAACCGTTGGAATTGGTTTACTGGAGTCCCAGGTGATGGCTTATTGGCACAATTGATTGATCCACAGGATTTATTTGGTGCTGGATTCACTGATTGGACTGATTTAGTTTCTATCACAGGTGGTGATGTTGATTATTCAGGCTTGGCGTTTAACATGAAATCATTGATTGGCTGTGATGCTTCTTGGATTTCATATTCTTCAACAAGTGGTTCAGTTGCGATTGGAGCTGATGAAGATGTAACTGTTACATTGGATTCAACTGGTGTTGCGCCTGGCGTCTATGAAGGTGCGGTTTGTGTAGCCAGTGATGACATAGATGAACCTATGGTTGTCGTACCAGTTACATTAACTGTTGATGGTCCATCAGACCTAATCTTTGCAGACGGATTTGAAGGAGTTGCTCCTTAATCCTGATTTAAAGATAAATCGATTAAAAGCGCGGTTTTATACCGCGCTTTTTTTTGGATCTAAATTCAAAAACGAACAAAAATTTAATTTAGGGTAAAATGCTTGATTTAAAATTTATTGAAAAAACAAAAAAATAAATACTGAAATGACAATATCGAATTCAACTTCTTCAGAAGAAATAACTCTCTTGCTAAATAAATGGTCAAAAGGTAACCGTAAAATTGAGAACCAATTGGTTGATATTTTATATCCTGATATTCATAGAATAGCTCATTTTCAAATCAAATCTAACTCATCCAATGCACTACAAACCACTGAGATTGTGAATGAAGCATTCATTAAACTTAGTTCCCAAAAGAC
>JBPOFV010000187.1:0-5009 GCA_051252335.1 Marinicella sp.
GATTCAAAGTCATTTAAAATGCTTTCTTCTCTTAAAAGCTGGGTAATAGGTAAAATTGCAAAAGTGGTTTTATTATTTTCTAGTGCTTTTTTGGCTGCATCCAACCAAACTGTTCGCAAACGAGTACGAATATCTGTCATACCGATGTCTTTGGCTAATTCAGAGTTTAATAACACAGAAGAACACGCTTGGAAATCATCCACATAAGGCAAAGCCTTGATGGTTTCAATGTCTCCATAAGACCACGCAACAGCCCTTATCTGCATATCATTAAGATCTGTTTCAATTCTTTCAATGGTTTTAGTAAAACATTCCAGGTCGTTCATTTCAGTTTTCTTGAATTTTTTTAAAGCGGATTTGGGTTTATCCAAATCAACGACAAGTTTTGGTTGCACCAATTCAACTTTATTCCTTTTGGCCACCCTCCTAAGTTTCTTAGTTATGCCTGTATCTCTTGTCAATCCTGACATTTTAAGTGCTTTATCAAATAACTTTTGGCCGGCAAAAATAGGCCTGGTTTTTTCAACACTTCTGCTGTTACCTATGTATTTAGTTTTCAAAACCAACCAGCGTGAGTAAAGATCTGCAGGCACCACATCTTGGAGTTTTTGTTTATCAGGATTTTTCTTAATACCGATAACTGATTTAGCCAATGACAGCGACTTAAAAAAACCAAGTTCAGCTGTCACAGTAGGTGGTAACAAAAAGGTTTGTGATGACTTAATGACTTCTTCAATTGGCTCAGAGTTCCAATCCATTCTTTTAGGTAACGGCGATAATGTTCCCAATATCCACAGCACATTTTCACCATTTGAGACTTTCCATAAATCTGGCCCTGATACCGTCCCTTGAACAACTATTTTTTTCAATGCCACACTGTTAGATTCATTTTGAGCATGCAGAGATGTCGACATCGATTGTAATTGTAGAACCAACAAAAATAAGAAAGTAAAACGCATAGAATTCTATTATTTATTTCAAAAAAAACATCATAATTGTAAGTGTGTTAATTTAATGTGATCACCTTGTTAATGCTTCGTATGGTCTAAGTCTACTTGACTTAATAAATGTAGCAACGCCTTAAAAGTTATTTCCCTTGATCTACATGATGCTCAACCACATACTTGGCCCAATCCACAAGAGCCTGCAATACCGGAATTAAAGATTTGCCTAACTCAGTTAAGGAATATTCGACTTTTAAGGGTGGTTTTGAGGTATAAACCTTCCGTTTTATGATGCCATCTTTTTCCAATGTTTTTAACTGTAAACTCAATGTACGTTCAGTGACTGTAGGCATTTGTTTTCTGAGTTCATTGTAGCGCAGTGTCCTAGATATTAAGTTGTACAGGATAGCTGCCTTCCACTTTCCACCAATAATTCCCATCGTTAAAGTTGTGCTACAAGGGTATTCTTTTTCATTAAATTTATACATATTTTACGTTTTTACTAAGCTATCATTTTTGACCGTTATTGCAATTCTATCAGATATACTTAATATATCAACTATATTTATTATAGTTTAAATTATGAAATACAAACAGAACAGTTTTCAAGCATCAGAGACAAGCCATGAATCCCATATTAATTGATGGTATTGGCTATGCAGCATTGGCTATAAACCTCTATTCCATGTCCACTAAGGGTGAGTATAAGCTGCGAATGATTTCACTGATTGCCAACATGGGCTATATTTTTTATGGCGTATTGATCAATGCTCCTCCAATAATCATAGGCTGCACAATCGCAGTTTTTCTCCATGGCTTTCACATCAGAAGATTAAGAATAAAAGGTAACAACAATGATAGAAATTAAAAAAACAAATGAAAAAGACACCGAAATTTTGGCGCTGTTAGGTAGAATGACTTGGGCCGAATCCCATGGTCAATATATTGCTGATAAAAACGATATACCTCAATACCTGAACGAGAACTTTTCGATCTCCAAAACCAGACAACATCTTAACAATCCCAATATCCATTACTATATTATCTATGTAGATGGTCTTCCTGTGGGGTACGTAAAATTAGTTGTCAATGCCTCGCAGGAACATGTGGCCTCTCAAAACAAAGTCCAATTAGAACGAATTTTCATCTTAAATGATTTCATCCCGCTAAAAATTGGACAACAATTACTGGAGCATGTTGAAGAACAAGCCAAAGCCTTACAATTAGACACCATGTGGCTTTCTGTTTACATCAAAAATAACAGAGCCATCAGATTCTATGAAAAAAATAATTTCAAAAACGTCGGTGAATTAAATTTTACAGTCAGTGGAAAATCTTATGAAAACATCGTGTTTTCAAAGGCATTAACAGCGTGAAGAGATTAACGACTTGAGGTTTACCCAATACATATTATTGTTCATGAGCGCATCATGAGTAGGCATAAAGTTGGCTGAAGCTTGAAAACGAGAAAGACTCCCCTTTTGGTGGGGACGAGAAAAGCATTATAGGGTCTGACCTCATTGTGACTAATTATTGCTTGGGTCGAAGATTTTCAATAATCTGTGCATTCACCCAATAAACATCGGAATCTTCTGGGCTCGTCTTCCTGTTAAAGAAAAAATATTTTCCATCTGGCGATACGTATCCACCACTGTCCGGACCATCAGTGTTGATGGTATCTCCGAAGTTAATGGCAGCACTCCAAGAACCATCTGACTGCTTAAAGCTGATGTACAAATCTACGGCACCATAGCCGCCCTCATTTTCACTGTCCCAAATAATATAAGACTCATCTGCAGCAATGAAGGGATGGGCTGTCCAGATACCCGTGTTTATCTCTTTACTCAAGGGATTCGGCGCTTCTCGCTTGCCATCCATCAATCGTGAGAATCGAAGAACACCGTTGCCATCAGTACCCCTTTCGTCAAAAACATAAGTACCTTTGGATGAAACTGTAAGTGTCATGATACCAATCTCTTCAAATGGTGAACCCAGACTTTTTAGCTCTGACCATCCATCGTCAGTCCGCTCCCTGTACTGTTTACCAGAATGCATGGTTTTACCATCAGGCGAGATAAAGCCCCTCACCTCAGACTCAATCAGAGACTCGGACCATCTGTTATTCTCGTATTCAAAAACAACTGTCTTGGTTTTTCCAGATTCGCTGTTATACCTGCCGAAATTATACCTTTTCATGTCCGGCGAGAAACTGCCGGTCCAGTCACGATGTTCTTTCGAAACAATACCTGGGGCGAAAACTTCAGGGATCAAACCCGGTGTTTTTTGTCCGAGATAGGGACCTTCGATGACTGGCAGTTCATCTTGACTATAGCTTTGACCACTCATGGCCAGAATGGCAAGAATCAAAATAATTGATTGATTAATATCTTTCATGATTAACTCCTGTTAAAAAATTGAAAACACTCAAATTTGCAGTTTATTCAGTAAATGCTGGTAAGATTCTTTCAGCTGTCATCTGCAAAATTGTAGGATGCCTCTCACCGCCCGTGGTCACAATCAACAAATCAAGTTCTTCGATCAAAATAATAAACTGGCCACCACCACCTTGAGCCGATGAACTGAAATAGCTTTTATTGTCGTTTTTCAAATCTGTACTCCACCAAAAATAACCATATCCTTGATCAGAAGTATCTTTACCGCCACCGAAGACTTTAACATCGTCGGCAGCATAGTTAATTCTGCTGATCGCCTGAGTCATATAGGCTTCTGGAATTAACTGTTCGCCCTGCCATCGACCTTTATTTATGGCCAATGTACCCAACTTGACCATGTCACGAGAAGTGATGAGCGAACGCGAACCTGACACTGGCAAGCCACTCTCAGCAGTCAGCCAAGCATAGGTCGAGATGTTCATTTTGTTAAGAAACTCATTTTTTATAAATTCTTGAGCAGTTCCCGGTACAACAGCATCAATCACTTGCATGACTAATTGAGGCCCGGCGCTGTATGCAAATTTACGTGATTCAACTGTTATAGGGTCACTGTGTTCAAACATGGCCTGAACTTCACCCTGGCCTTTTAATGCCTTTGGGTTTTTCTGCATTTTTTCTTTGTTTTCACTGCTGATACGAATGCCAGTGGTCATAGTCAATGCTTGACGTAAGGTGATTTTTTCTGCGTCCTCTATAAATTTACTCGGATCCAAACTTTTAAGAAAACTGACTAAGGGCTTATCCAAATCTGACATGCTCAGATAACCTAATTGGATTGCACGACCAAGCACTAAACCAGTATAAGTTTTTGTTGCTGAAGCTTGAGGATGCGGTAGGTTAATGCGACCACGTCTATAATAGGATTCAAAAAGAAGCTTACCCTTGTGGACAATAAGTAAACTGTCAATTACACCATATTGTTCGTTGGCGATTTCTTCTGCCAGATTAACAAGCATCGCTTTATTGCCTCCATCAACACCTAATTTTCCCATGACTAGTCCGTCTTTTATATCTGTTGGCGCAGCATCGATAAAGGCTTTTTCTAGATCAGTAACAGCCGAGAAGGCGCGTATCACTTCAGCAATGGTGGTTGCAGCGACCAAGGCCTTGACTTCAGCGGCTGTCGCCCTCGCAAGCAAATCGTTTCTTTCTGCTTCATGATCAACTGATGTACCCATGCTGGGACAAGTAATAAATAGAAAGGAGATGATTAGACTTTTAAAAATTAAATTCATAGACATAGAAGTTTCCATTGTTTTATTATTAGCGGTTAGATTATGAGGTCGATTACTCTTTAGTTTTTAGCAGAGAAGACAGCCAAGTCACGCTTCGCACGCCAGTCATCGGAAACGCTGTTCCATGATCACCTTCAATCACCACACTCTCTATGGATAATTCGTCATCGTTCCTGGTTTTCAACAAAGTAACAAATTCACTGATCGGCTCGCGTAATTCCTCCTCTTCTAAAGTGCCACGTGAAATGAAGACATTGGCATTGATTTTTTGCTTTGTGAACTCGACTTTATACTCAGCAAGTAAATCAATCGATGGACTACCAAGTATATAGTTTTTGAAAGTATCAGGTTGTGTCACCAGTATGAAAGCACCAAAC
>JBPOFV010000188.1:0-4987 GCA_051252335.1 Marinicella sp.
CCAATAAGAAAAATGACCGCAAAGAACGATCCGGAGACCACAACAAGTTGAAAAACCGCATCCAAAGACACAATTTACCGCCTGAATTAATTGACTCGTGGTGATGTCATCACCAACTTGCGATGGAATGACTTGTCACACAAGCTTGTTCACCTTGAATTAGATATAATGATTGGATGAAACTGAACAGCAAAACCCTGTTAATGATCATCCTAACAGCCTTGGGCTTGTTTGCCTTGGTCATGGTACTGATCCTCGCTGAAAAGTTGCTGACCATCTGGCAGCACTTACAAGAAGCACCGCTTTGGGTGTCAATCTTGTATGCCTCGGTCATTTTGGTGGTTGCAACCATTCCGGTGTGGTTGTTTATTAAACTCACCAAACCCAAGCTCAAATCAGAACCACAAGTTAAAGTCATTGATGAGGGTTCCTTAGAACAGGCCATAGAAAAAGAACAAGCCAGAGGCGTGGATACTCAAGCTGCAGATTCAGAAATGCAGGAATTGCGCGAACGTCGACAAGCTGGCCAATTTCACATCAGTTTATTTGGTGGTGCATCAACTGGCAAATCCAGCCTCATTCAAGCATTGATACCAGCAGCCGCTGTGGCCACAGATGTGGTGAAAGGTACCACCATAAAAGCGCATCATCACAGTTATGGAAAATTGGTGATCACTGACTTACCGGGATTTGATGCCGTCGACCAATCGGAATTGGCACAGTTGGCTTTAGAAGAAAGCCAGCGGGCTCATGTGGTGGTTTTTTTGTTGAACACGGATTTGGCGCGCAGTGAAATGGAGCTCTTTGAACAGTTAAATCGTTGGCACAAACCCATGGTGTTGGCTTTAAACAAAGTGGATGTGTATTCCAACGAACAAATCGAACAAATCATCAAAGCCATTGAAAATAAAATTGAACAACAATTCCCCGTGGTGATGATCAACACCGGTGGCTTCAAAGACATCATCATCGAACAAGCCGATGGCAGTCAACAACATCACACTGAAAGCATCGAGCCGATTATCAAACCATTATTGGATGCCATAGAAACCGTAGTCAGTGACAATCCTGATGCATTACATCGATTCAGAGATGCTGGAATCCTGATGTTAGCAGAACAAAAACTCAACCAAGCCAGCGCAGCTCACAATCTTGACATAGGTGCACAAACCATCGACCGCCACACCAAAAGAGCCATCGTTGGCGCTCTGGCATCAGTGGCACCCGGATCAGATCTGGTCATTCAAGGCACCATTGGCACACAATTAGTCAGGGAGCTTTGTCAACTCTATGATGTCCAAGTGAATCAACTACAAGTCGATGAGGTTTTGAAATCTGCCGGTGGTAAATTACGCACATCGACATCGTTGGTGCTGGCTGTCGCTGGCAATGCCTTAAAGGCATTTCCTGGAGTGGGTACTGCAGCAGGAGGCATCATGCATGCGGTCGCCTATGGCATGATATTCAACTCACTGGGCAAAGCAGTACTGACCAGTGTCAGCACACAAGGCCGATTGGATACGGAACAAACTAAACTAACTTTTGAGGAAAACCTACTTGGATCATCCAAAGAACTGGCTAAAGATTTGGCGAAAATGGCGCTCAAACTCAGTCGAAAAAAATAGTTCGGCCAGTAGCAAAGCCGTTGAAAACAACGATGGATCTTCGACCAGAGATGATCGTATTGATGCTGTGGAACCTGACTCCCCCACCATCAATGAACAGGCGTTAAGCAGCTTAAGGCATTTGTTGGATGACCCTAAAATCCCAGCAACGGTCAGAAATCAATTGCAAACAGAGTACACCAACATTCAACGCTTGATCGATAAGTTAGAAAATGAGCAAATTCACATTGTGACATTCGGCAAAGTAAGCACTGGTAAATCTTCCTTACTGAATGCCATCAGCGGCCAAAAGCACTTCAAAGTCAGCCCATTGCATGGTGAAACAAAACACACCAACCATCTGGACTGGCCCAGTTATAAACAACAGTCTGTGGTGTTAATTGACACGCCAGGCACCGATGAGTTCAAAGGAGAAGAACGCGAAATGATGGCGCAACAGGCCGCCAAACAAGCCGATGTGATTTTATTCGTTCTGGATGGCGACCTCAGTGAATCACAAAAACAACAGTTAGAAATCATCGCGCAACCCAATAAACCCATCATCATCGTGTTGAATAAAGCCGATTTGTACACCCACGATGAAATTGAAAGAATCAAGACCTCGATCCAAGCCAAAACTTCAAACATCAACACCCAGATTGTGGCCGTGTCAGCAGACCCTCGGCCTCGTACGCTGATTGTCGAATTGGCTGATGGAAGCCGCCAAGAAAAAACCGAAACACCGCCGGCACATATCGATGAATTAAAACGTCTGATTTGGGACATGTTGGAAAATGAAGGCAAAACCATCACTGCCTTAAATGCCAGTTTATTCGCTGGTGAAGTTTCCGAAAACGTGGCTCGAAAAGTGATTGAAGTTCGCAAATCCGCCAGTCAAAAAATCATTCGAACCTATTGTATGGCTAAAGGCATTGGTGTGGCTTTTAATCCCATTCCAGTGGCAGATCTGTTATTCGCAGCTGGTTTAGATGTGGCCATGATCAGACAGTTGTCAAAGTTATATGGCTTGTCGTTAGGGAAAGTTGAAGCCACCAAGTTAACCACCACCATCATGGCACAATTGGCGTTATTGATGGGCGCGGTTTGGGGGGTCAATTTATTGTCATCTGCCATGAAAACAGTCAGCGCTGGCTTATCCACCACCTTAACCGCAACAGCGCAAGGTTCTTTGGCCTATTATGCCACTTATTTGGTGGGTCAAATTGCTGAATATTATTTCATTCAAGGCAATTCCTGGGGTAAAGAAGGTCCTAAAACAGTGGCCAAGAAAATTGTTAAAAATCTCGATCGCAATTCGATATTATTAGAAGCAAGGGAGCAGATTCTTAAAACTTTGAATCGAAAATCAGATTAAGCTGCCGGTGCTTTATTCAGCAATCAAGCTTAATTGACCTGTTTTATCTAAATACATCCTATCGAAATCATTGGCCAAAAACAAATTGCCCTGATAAAAACTCTTTGCCTCATCTTCAATTTCATTGATAGAGCAGTCCTGATTGGAACCGTATTGGTATCTGGCACTGAAATGAGTTAACACCAAGTTTTTTAATTCAGCTTGCGCAGCAATGAGAGCCACTTTTTTAGCAGAACTGTGTTGTGGTCCTGGCCCTACTTTATCAGCCACTGCTTGTGTGTATGTTGACTCATGGACTAGCACATCCGCATCAATTAACGACTCATTAAGCAACTCAGGTGAGTCATTATCACCACTGACTATGATTTTTCGAGGTTTTCTTGGCTGCAGTAAATAATCACTGGCTTGAATGAGATCACCAGCTGCCATCTGGACATTTTCTCCAGCTTGTAACTTACCCCATATTGGTCCCGCATTGATGCCAGCCTGCTGTAGTTTATTTACATCGAGTGATTGTTCCAACTTGGTTTCTAAAAATTCATAGGCAAATGAAGGAACCCGATGAGACAATTCAAGCACAGACACAGCAAAGTCGGTAATTTGAGTGGCGCTTTTCATTGTATCAACATCAATAAAATCAATTTCAAATGTCAGGAAAGTTTCACTTATTTTTTGAGTGGTTTCAATCAATGTTTTGATTGCAGATGGCGCAATCACGGTTATGGGCTCTGTTCTACCAGCCATAGAAGCACTGGCTAATAAACCTGGTAGTCCATAACAATGGTCCCCATGAACATGGGTTATCATTATGGCTGATAAATGATTCAACGCTAAATTTGTTTGCAACAATTGGTGTTGTGTTCCCTCACCACAATCGACCAGACACCACGGCTTTTGATGCTGTTTTTTAACAACTATTGCAGAAACATTTCTGCTTTTAGTTGGGGTGCCTGACGAGGTTCCTAAAAATATGATTTCCATGGTTTTTTGATTTCAACTCCTGTTTAAATTCTGATTAACTTTATACCTAAATCATTCAAGTGGTGACTGATTCTTTAACGCATTGGCTTTTTTGGTTTCTTCAAAGTCTTTTGGGTTATTGGCCAGGATGCGGTGTGATTTGGCCATGTCTTTTAAACTGTCATTCATTTGTTCCACTTGGCGCATGATTTTATAGAAAAAAGCCGCCATCAAAACAAACAAAGACAGCACCACAAATAGCAAAGCCAATACATCTGGTTGATTCATCTATTTCCTCATTAATTCACTTCAAAAGTATAAGTCAATATTTGATGATTAACAACAGGCTAATCTTGAGTTTAACTGTCGTCGATGTTAGAAGGCTTCGGCTTCGCTCAGCCAGCGGAATATCGCACACTGAGCAAAGTCCAAGTGCTGCAGGTTCAAACTAGTTACCATCGCGTGTTTTTTATGAGGCTTCGGCTTCGGCTTCGCTCAGCCAGCGGAACGTCGCACACTGAGCGGAGCCGAAGTGCTGGGATACCTCAACAAAAAAACCGCGCACTGAGCGGAGTCGAAGTGTTAATATAGCTTTGCAAACAAGGAGGGTTAAATGAACGGATACGTATACATATTACAATGCAATGACGGCAGTTTTTACACAGGAAGCACAAAACAAATAGAGCTGCGATTGTGGCAACATCAAAATGGATTGGGTGCAAACTACACCCGAAAAAAATTACCTGTTGAGTTAGTGTATATTGAACATTGTTTCAGAATTGATGACGCTTACTTCAGGGAAGGGCAAATTAAAGGCTGGAGCAGAAAGAAAAAACAAGCTTTGATTGATGAAAATGAGAACGCCCTCAGAAATTTTGCCGCTTGCCAAAACCAAACTCATTTTGAAAACAATCCAGACAATGATTAATATCAAGTTTTTATATTCTTCGGCTTCGCTCAGACAGCGGAATGTCGCACACTGAGCGGAGTCGAAGTGCTGCAGGTTCAAACTAATTAACATCGCGTGTTTTTTATGAGGCTTCGGCTT
>JBPOFV010000189.1:0-4958 GCA_051252335.1 Marinicella sp.
TGCCAATCGCAAGAAAAAAGAACAAACTAACGCGGGCGGCGCTGCAGCAGCACAACCCAACAAAGGGAAACCTGACAATCGTTCCAACACAAGATATGGACGAAAACAACTGCATGTTCAAGGTGGTGGTAAACATAACAACCGTCAAGAACGAAAAGCTGTTCGTCCTGCTTCAAACTCCAGCAGTGAACACGGATTCCAACTGCCAGCAGCGCCCGTAATCAAAACAGTTGCTATACCTGAAAACATCACAGTTTCAGATTTAGCCAAAGAGCTTTCTATTAAAGCCAGTGACATCATTAAAGTGCTGATGAAAATGGGCATGATGGTTACCATCAACCAACCTTTAGATCAAGACACTGCCATTTTGGTGGTTGAAGAATTGGGTCACATCGCTGAAGAAGCTGTGGTTCAAAGTAAAGCGGAAGTCCTCAAAGAAGAGTCAGAAAAAGACATCGATGCTGATAACGCAGAAACCAGACCTCCGGTGGTTACTGTAATGGGACATGTAGACCATGGTAAAACCTCGTTATTAGATTACATCAGAGACACCAAAGTCACTGATAAAGAAGCGGGTGGAATCACTCAGCATATTGGTGCCTATCATGTGAGTACCGACAAAGGTGTTATTTCATTCATTGATACACCAGGCCATGCCGCATTTACTGCGATGCGTGCTCGTGGTGCTCAAGTAACTGACATCGTTATTTTGGTGGTGGCAGCTAACGACAGCGTGATGCCGCAAACCAAAGAAGGTATTGAACACGCGAAAGCAGCAGGTGTTCCGTTGATTGTAGCGGTCAACAAAATTGATTTAGCAGAAGCCAATGTAGAGAAAGTTAAACAAGACCTTTCTGGCCATGAAGTGGTACCAGAAGATTGGGGTGGTGATGTTCAATTCATCGAAGTGTCGGCGAAAACAGGACAAGGTATCGATGAGTTGTTAGATGCCATATCATTACAGGCTGAAGTGATGGAGCTTAAAGCGGTCGCTGATTCAAGTGCGTCTGGCATTGTGGTCGAATCTTCATTGGATAAAGGACGTGGTCCTGTAGCCACTGTGTTAGTTAAGAGTGGTACCTTGAAGAAAGGTGACATGATTCTTTGTGGTGAACAATTTGGTCGCATAAGAAGTCTGATTGATGAAAATGGCAAAGAAATTACTGCCGCAGGTCCTTCTATCCCAGCTGTGGTATTAGGCTTATCTGGTGTGCCGATTGCCGGTGATGAATTTTTGGTGGTTAAAAATAAAAAACATGCCAGGGAAGCGGCACAAGAACACCATGAGCGAGAACGTGAAACACGTTTGAAGCGGCAACAAGCAGCTAAACTTGAAAATTTGATGTCTCAAATGGGTAAAGAAGCCAAGCTGGAAGTGAATTTATTGGTTAAAGCCGATGTGCAAGGATCAGTAGAAGCCTTGCGTGAATCATTGGAGAATATTTCGAATGAAGATGTGAGCGTTAACGTGATCTCATCAGGTGTTGGTGGAATCACCAATGCTGATGCACAATTGGCAGCAGCTTCAAGTGCCATTATCATCGGCTTTAATGTCAGAGCTGATAAGGCGGCCCGTGAATTTATCAAAGAAAGTGATTTAGATTTACATTATTTCAGTATCATTTATGAAGCGATTGATCAAGTCAAACAATCAGTAACCGGTATTCTGGGTACGGAAATCAAAGAAGAAATTATCGGTAATGCGGATGTCAGAGACGTATTCAGATCATCTAAATATGGAACCATTGCCGGTTGTTTAGTGTCTGATGGCGTGGTCAGAAAAGACAACCCAATTCGAGTTTTACGTGATAATGTGGTTATCTTTGAAGGCGAACTTGAATCATTGCGTCGTCATAAAGATGATGTGAATGAGGTTAAGTCAGGCACCGAGTGTGGTATTGGAGTTAAGCAATACAACGACGTGCAGCCGGGTGACCAAATTGAATGTTACGAGCGCATAGAAGTGCAAAGAACTTTAGATTAAGAATTAATCGCAGGGTACAATTATGGGACACAGAGATTTTAAAAGAAGTGATCGAGTTGCCGCGCATTTGCGCCGCACTTTGGCAACAGCCATTCATCAAAATTTACCTGATGAGGACACTTCTTTTATCACCATATCAGATGTTGAAGTCACACGAGATTTATCGGTAGCCACCGTGTACATCAATACCCTGGATCCATCACAAGAAAAATTAGCCATTCAAACCTTGAGTTTGAATGCCAAACAATTGAGAAAAGTGATGGCCAGTCAATTAAACACCAGAAAAGTACCTGAACTTAGATTCAAATATGATGCTTCTCTTGAGTATGGACGTAAGCTTGAACACTTGATTCAAAAAGCCAGAGCGACTGATCCAAATTTAACTGACGAAGACGTCTGATTCAATCAAGCCTAGGCAAGAACACTCATGGCTAATCACACCTCAGCCAAACGCAATTACCATGATCTTCATGGCATTGTTTTACTGAATAAGCCCAAAGGAATCAGTTCTAACCAGGCTTTACAAAAACTCAGGCATTTGATCAAAGCCAAGAAAGCAGGACACACTGGCAATTTAGATCCAATGGCAACAGGTTTACTGCCATGTTGTTTTGGCGATGCCACCAAAGTGGCTCATTTGTTAATCAATTCTGATAAAACATATTTAGCTCGTTGCGTACTCGGTTCTAAAACTGACACCGGAGACGCCACTGGCGAAGTCATAGAAACAAGTCCATTAACTGCAGTGACAGATCAACAAATCCGCGAAGTTTGTGCCGCGATGACAGGTGATATTGAGCAAATACCACCCATGTACTCAGCATTACATCACAAGGGCCAACGCTTGTATGATTTAGCCAGACAAGGCAAAACTGTTGAACGCCCAGCTCGACCCGTGACTATCTATCAGTTTGACTTGATAGAAAACCAGCCGTCATATATCGATTTTGAGATCAGGGTTTCCAAAGGTACTTACATCAGAACCTTGCTGGAAGATTTTGCAGTTAAGTTAGGAACTGTGGCACACATGTCCGCATTGCATCGCACCCGAACGGGTATTTTCACAGGTGATGATATGCTGACCCTAGAGCAGATAGCACAACAAACACAATTAAGTGACTATCTGATGCCCATGCAAGATGCCTTGATTGAATACCCAAAGATCGAATTAACTAAACAACAAACTCAAGACTTGATTCATGGAAAAAAGGTGCGTTTAGAATGTGCTTCTGATGTGTATGTTTTACATGACAGCTTGGGTATTTTTATGGGTATTGGTATTGTTGAATCTAATACCTTGCGGGTGAAAAATATATTTATGAAGTCATATCAACAGCAATTAAATCAATTGCAGTGAGTCACTATTGCGGAACTGATTAATCATTAAAAGTACGATTTGTAGTTGATTTGAAAAATGATTATTGATTCTTATAGATTACTTATAATTGAATCAACAGTAGTGATATTAATTGCTGTATTTTCAGAGATAAACAATAAGTCATAAACCCCCAAAAAACGTTGTTATTACTAGTCAAAACCATTAGAATACGCCCACCTCTGAACTGTGCGACTCGTCTGACGGCAGTTTGGTTTTATTAATGGGCTTTTAAGCCCCTTCAACGAGAGAAAATATGATTACTGTTGAACAAAGACAAGAGATCATCAAAGATTACAAAACCAGTGACAATGACACCGGTTCCCCAGAAGTGCAAGTGGCTTTATTAACAGCCCGTATCACCAATTTAACTGAGCACTTCAAATCACACAAAAAAGACAAACATTCAAGACGCGGATTAATTAAATTAATTAACCAACGTCGTAAATTATTGGCTTACACCAAGCGTAAAGACACTGCCAGGTATCAAGACCTGATTAAACGTCTTGGCTTAAGAAGATAAGTTTGTAAGTTTGAAAAAAAAACCCGCTGATGCGGGTTTTTTTATATACCCTCTCAAGGGAGTGGGTAAGTAGGTAAGAAGAGAAAATAACAGGCCGAAATTTGGTCAGGAAAATATAAGTGAAAAAACAAGTAAAACAATTTCAATACGGTAAGCACACCGTTACATTAGAAACAGGACAAATCGCAAGACAAGCCACGGGTGCAGTTAAAGTATCAATGGGCGACACCATGTTATTGGTGACTGTGGTTGGTAAAAAAGAAGCGAAGCCAGATGCCAGTTTCTTCCCATTAACTGTGAACTACCAAGAAAAATTCTATGCAGCAGGTGCCATTCCTGGTGGGTTTTTCAAGCGTGAAGGTAGACCGACAGAAAAAGAGGTTTTGATTTGTCGTTTGATCGATAGACCCATCAGACCTTTATTCCCAAAGGGCTTTAAAAACGAAGTTCAAGTGATTGCTACGGTCATGTCTTTCAGCAAAGAAATTGATTCAGATATCCCTGCTTTATTAGGTGCTTCTGCGGCATTGGCTATTTCAGGCATACCATTCAGCGGCCCAATTGGCGCCGCCAGAGTTGGATACAGTGAAGGAGAATATTTATTAAACCCATCGCTAGAAGAATTAGAAACATCTAAATTGGATTTAGTTGTGGCAGGTACTGATGAAGCAGTATTAATGGTTGAGTCTGAAGCTGATCTGTTGAGTGAAGATGTGATGTTAGGCGCTGTTAATTATGGTCATGAGCAAATGCAAGTGGCGATTAATGCAATCAAGGAGTTTGCTGCAGAAAATGGCAAGCCACAGTGGGATTGGGAAGAAGCTTCTATCAATGAAGGTTTATTGAAAGAAATCAACAGTCAATTCGGATCTCAAATTGAAGCGGCTTTTGCCAATCAAGTGAAAGAAGATCGTTATGCTGCTTTAGATGAAATGCGTTCTGCTGTAGATGCTCACTTTTTCCCAGAAGGTGATGATGAGCCTAAATATGATCGCAAAGAAGTTTCAGCTTTGGTCAGTAAGTTAGAAAAAGAACATGTACGTGGTAAAATTATTTCTGGTTCACCACGTATAGAT